>JAFPIE010000220.1 GCA_017388605.1 Acholeplasmatales bacterium
CCACACTTAGAAGTGTAAAGAATATGGTAGAAGATGTAGTATTTTTATTTGAATCCTCATTATTCCATAAAATTGAAAATGGGGAAACCCAAAAGGAAATAAAAGATACTCAAGCTACATTCCCTAATTCTTCTAAAGAAATGGATTCTACTACCAGAGTAAAGAAGGAGGATATCACTCCTTTAGGCAATATAGAAATTCCAAAGGAAGAGGGAAAAACCATTTCGAAACAGGCAAATACAAATGTAGATGTAGAGCCAAAGAAGAATATAACAATTACTCCACCAAAGGATTATAGCTCTATAAAAGCTCCTAAAAGAATGTATTCGAATGGTAGTACCTATATAAATCGTTCCTATGATCAAGATGAATCAGAAAAAGTAAAAAGTGCAGCAAATGATGAAGGAAAGAGAAAATCGAGGATCTTAACTTTTTGGGGGGTAATTGGTGGAATTTTTTGTTTGGTGGCCATCATATTTGGTATTATAACAATCGTAAAAAATCTAGGCTTCAACGTGAAAGAGAATTCAAGTGATGCTAGATCAACCAGCAACTACCGATACAATGGAAAAGCCCTTGTAGCCTTAAGAAGTATGAGTGGAGGAAATAACGGGCTAAATGTTGAATTGAATTGTTGCAATTATTATTATAGTAAAACTGTGTGGAAGATTGAAGGTTCGCTTATTTACATGGATTTTGATGATTATAAAGAATATGATTGCACGATATATTCAGAGGTTGATTCAAATACCCAAAATTCTATTACTATTAATTTTTATGGTCCGGAAGACTATGATCCTATAAATTGTATTTTGGAATTTAGAACAAAATATATATTCTTTGAAGATGGAACGCATGAGGATCATGTAGAAACTATAGAAATATATAGTTAGATAGATAGATAAATTTTAAATCTCTTAAAGTTTAAATTTCTTAAAACTTTAGGGGATTTCTTTTTTTTGCATATAATTTTGTTTATAATAGTATAGATGAAGGTGTAATTATGAAATTCTTTAATAATGAGAAAAAAGAAGAAAATAAAATAAAAACCTATGATATCGATGGCTATGACCAGGATGGCTATAACAAGGAAGGCTATAATAAAATGGGCTATAACCGTGATGGCTTTGATAGAAATGGCTACAACCGTGATGGCTATGATATAGAAGGCTTAGATATGTATGGCTTTAATAGGGATGGCCTAGATAAGCTAGGCTATGACCGCTTTGGCTATAATAAGGATGGCTATAATAAATATGGCTATGACAAATATGGCTTTAATATAGAGGGCTATAATGCCTTAGGGTACGATAAGGATGGCTTCAATAAGGAAGGCTATAATAAGGATGGTATTCATAAAAGCCAAATAAAGAAGAAAACCTATGATTCCTTAGGCTTTGATGAAGAAGGCTATAATAAATACGGGTTTAATAAGGAAGGCTTTAATAGAAAAGGCTATAATGCAGAAGGCTATGATAAATATGGCTATGATGCACAAGGCTTTAATAAGGATCATATGCATAAAAATGGTACCCTATATGATGAAGAGGGCTATGATTTTAATGGTTTTAACAAGGAAGGCTTTAATAGAGCGAAATATAATAGGGAGGGTATTCATGAAAGTATTGTTCCTATAAGAGAGGAATTTAGAGCCTTAGCAAAGAAAAATATAGGTAAAATACTATTCCATGATAAATTTGGGGAAGGTAAAATTGTATCGATTACTCCAAAGGAGGATTATAAAAGCGGATATTTTAAGGTTTTATTTTCTCATGGAATAGAAAAGGAATTTCTATTCCCCTCTGCCTTAAATAATTTCTTTACAGAAAATGACTTTTTAAATAAGCCTATAGAGGAATTAAATTATAGTGAAAGAGAATTTGTTAAGGAAAGAAATTATTTATCCTTAGTAGAAAATAAATTAAATGAATTATCGAATATAGAATATAAAGCAAAAACTATCGTAAGAGATACCTCATGGAATAATCCTTATGATGAGGATTATGACCCTCAAGAGACAGAGGATTATTTTTACAATAAATCCATGAAGGATTATTGGAATAAGGTAGCCCTATCTCCATTCTTTGGAAGTATTATGATTAAGGATAAGTCCTATTATATTGGTAAGGATGCAACTCCAGGTTTTGTATATGATTGGAGAAGTGAAGAAGCATCTCCATATTATATGTATACATCCTTAACTGAATCAGATTTAGATATAAAATTAGTAAGAAATCATACGATTGAATATAAAAGATATAAAAGCTTTATGGATTTATTTAATAAATTAAATCCAAAGAATTCCAATATTGTTTCTTCAGATGAATATTTAAATCAAATATTAAAGGATCAAAGATTATCTAAGGAAACCCATGAAATTATTCATTCGATTCAGAATAAGCAATTTGAAATTATTTCGAATTTAAATAATGAAAATATCTTAGTGAATGGATGTGCTGGGTCTGGTAAGACTATGATTCTATTCCATAAGATTGCCTATATGGCATTTCATAAAAAGGATTTTAATCCGAATGATGTATTAGTTATATCTTCGAATATCTTATTAAAAAGAGAAGGAGATTTATTAGCTAGAGAATTGAAGCTCGATAGAATTAGAAATTATAGCTTAGAGGGATTCTATGATTCCTTATTAAATTCAATTACAAAGCAATATGATTTAAATATAGATTATAGCTTTAATGCTATACAAAAAAGAAATCCTAAAATCTATAATAAGGATTTCCTAAATGAATTAAATTTAGATTTTTTTGAATGTTTAAATGATTTATCCAAGATAGATACTTTAGTTTCAAATAATTTAAAATTAAAGGAAAATATATTCATAAATAAAGATTCTATAGAGGATATAATCAAGATATTCTCTAAAATACCTTTTATGAATTTAATTCAGGAATTTAAAAATA
>JAFPIE010000018.1 GCA_017388605.1 Acholeplasmatales bacterium
CTTTAGATGCATAGAAATAATTTCTCTTAATTCATAATCACCAAAGCCATTGGTTTTATTCATATATAAATCCGAAGATATTTCATTTCTTAATATTCTTTTGAAATTTGTATTTGTAAAGCCTTCAATGCTTTGGGTTGTGAAATCATATAAGGGCTTTTTTATTTCCTTTATTTCCTCTTTGATATTATCGATTCTTTTATTCACTATAAGCTGTTTTTCTACATAATATCCCTTTTTTAAGGAAGAGGAAATATATCCTTCCTCAAGTAAAAGGTTATAGGCATTCATAATGGTATTAATAGATACATTTAAATCCATAGCTAAGACTCTTTTCGATGGAAGCTTATCTCCACCCTTTATTATGCCATCATTAATCTCCTTTGTGATTTCTTCATATATTTCTATATATTTGGGCTTATTATTTGTAAAATTAATCTTCATGATACCATCCTCCAACTAATTTTTTACTAAATCTAAGGTACCAGATTTTGTAACATTATAATCCATTTTCAAGCACTTTTCAACATTGAAAAGTGACATGAATAATGTTAAAATAGATGTAAAGTTTTCATTTTGGGGGTATTATGAAATGAATAGAGCCGCTGCGTGTATAAAATTAATTCAAATATTATCTGTAAGAACAGATTATATTAAGACTGAGGAGCTTGCGGATTTGTTAGAAACAAATCCAAGAAATGTAAGAGAATATATTAAGGAGCTTGAGGTCGCAGGCTATACATTAGAATCTATGAAGGGTTTATATGGCGGCTATAGATTAGATAAGAGCTGTTTATTACCAACACTTAAGCTAAATGGAAATGATAAGAAGATTATTGGGGATGCCATTGCCTATTTAGAGAAATCAAAGGATTTCATGGAGTTTTCGGATTTCCAAGAGGTTATGGGAAGAATTGTTGCATCTGTTGAAAGAAGTAATGAGGTAACACCGATTACTATGATTGACCGCTTCCCTTTAGCTATGGATAAGTCTGAGCTTGAGGCGAGATACCAAACATTACAGGAATGTATTGATGCACAAATGAAATGTGAAATTACCTATCGTTCTGCAAAGAATAAAGAAAAGATTCATACCATTCATCCTTATAAATTATTTGTATATAATGGAACATGGTTTGTATTAGCCTATAATGAATCTATTAATGATTTTGGTTATTTTAAATTAAATCGATTAGTAGATATTTTTAAAACAAGAAATCATTTTACCATTTTAAAAACATATGATGAAAAGAATTATTTAGATGATTTTGGTATGACCAAAAACGGAGAATATTATAAGATTACTCTAGAATTTACGAATCTAAATATGGCTATTTCAGAAAGAATATATGGTAGACATCAGGTTGTAACTGAGCTTGATCCATCCCATACAAGATTTACTGCAGAAATGCAAAATAAGGATATGATTGCCTCCTTCGTAATGTCCTTTGGTAAAAACTGTAAGGTTATTGAACCAGAATGGCTAAAGGATAAGGTAAAGAAGCATTATCTAGAAGCCTTAAAGGAATATATGGAGGAATCTAATGTATAAGGATATATTTTTAGATTTTAATGGCACCATCATAAATGATTTAGATTTATGTGTTGAATTATTAAATGTATTTTTAAAGGAACAAGGAAAAAGAGAATTATCTATAGATGAATATAAGCATGTATTTAAATTCCCTATAAGGCAATATTATATGGATGCAGGTATTGATTTTAATATAGAATCCTATGAATCCTTAGCTATAAGATTTATTCGTGCCTATCAGCCAAGAAGTATGAAATGTGGGTTATTCCCTCATATTGTAGATACAGTTAAGAAGCTTAAGGAAATGGGAATACGTGTATATATATTATCTGCAAGTGAGCAAAACAATTTGCTTGAGCAAACCGATACCTATGGCATTACAAAATATTTTGATGCTGTATTAGGAATAAATAATATTCATGCCGCTAGCAAGGTAGATATTGCCTTAGATTTCATGAAAAAAAGTGGAATTAATGCTAAGGATACTCTATTTGTTGGAGATACCCTACATGATTATGAGGTTTCAAAGGCAATGGGTGTAGATTGTGTTTTAGTATCCTGTGGACATCAGGCAAAGGATATCTTAGATAAGGCAGGCTGTAAGGTCATTGATAGTGTTGCGGATATTTTTAGCGTCTTATAGATATTTCTTGAAAATTGAAATTGAATAGAATATAATATAAAAGACTTTATTTAGGAGGTTTTTATCGTGAATAAATTTAAGAAAATTCTATCCGCTTTAGCGGTTACTATAGCATTTACTACACTTGCATCCTGTGGTGAAAATTCATTCTATAAGGAGTGGCATGATGCTGGTGCTACAATTGAAGAGGAAAATGTATTTAAGGAATTAACTGTTGATGAGGTAGTTACAAAAAGAGATAATAAGGATTCCTTCATTATCTTTGCAGGCTCCTCTAGCAAGAGTGGTGCTATAAGTGCTGTATCTGATATTCAGGTTCAAGCAGATAGCCTTGATTATAAGGGTTATGTATATTTTGTAAATACAAAGGATATTTTATCCTCTATTTCTGGAAAGAAGAACGCAACAGATAAGCTTGGAGTTCAGGAAATCGATTCATCCGATTTAGTTGTTGTATGCTATAAAGAGGGTAAGGTATATTTTGATACATCCTCTAGTGAAAAATATGGAGATATTTATTCAAGATTTAATATTGATGGCTCCTTAAGCTATAATGCTCTAGCTTGCTATGCCTTTGAATATTATCCAGTAGAAAAGTAAGATTTGCCGCTATATGCGGCATTTTCTTTTATATAAATATAAAACCTTCGCAAGTGTTTTCATTTGAAAAACACTTGTTTTTAATTTTGAAACATACTATAATAATGACAGATGTTTTTTTGGAGGATTATTTTATGTTTCACAGTACTAGAGGAGAAAAGCTTGTATCATCACCTATGGCTATTTTAAATGGCCTTGCAGATGATGGTGGATTATATGTTATTGATAAGATTCCTACTTTGGATTATCATGATTTATTAAATGATGATTACCAAACGATTGCCGCAAAGGTATTAAATAAATTCTTTCCTGAATTTAGCTATGATGAAATCAAGAAGGAATTAGATATTGCCTATTCTACATTTGATATTAAAGAGGTTGTTGGAATGAAGAAGGCAGATCGTGCATACTTCTTAGAGCTATTCCATGGACCAACCCTAGCATTCAAGGACCAAGCCTTAGTTGTACTTCCAAGATTAATGAAGCTATCTAAGGAAAAGCTTGGCTATGAAAAAAATATTACTATTCTTACCGCAACTTCAGGAGATACCGGTGGAGCTGCCTTAAATGGCTTTAAGGATGTTGATGGTGTATCTATTGTCGTTATATACCCTAATGGAGGAGTATCTCCAGTACAGGAGGCACAAATGTGCTCCTTTAGAGGAGAAAACGCTAAGGTTTTAGCCCTAGAGGGTAATTTTGATGATTGCCAAACCTTCGTTAAGGAATTCTTTAAGAATCATAAGGATTTAAGCCTATCTAGTGCAAATTCGATTAATATCGCAAGACTTGCACCTCAGGTAGTATATTATTTCTATTCCTATGTATATCTATTAAGAAATGGTGTAATCAAGGATAAGGATACAATCAATTTTGATGTACCTACCGGAAACTTTGGTAATATCTTTGCTGGATACTATGCAAAGGCTATGGGTCTTCCTATTAAGAATTTGATTTGTGCATCCAATAAGAATTGTGTATTAACAGATTTCTTTATGAATGGTAAATATAATAAGAATAGACCATTCTTTAAGACCAATTCTCCATCTATGGATATTTTAATTTCATCAAATTTAGAGAGATTCCTATATTATGGTACAAAAGAATCTACAAAGGAAACAAAGAAGCTAATGGAATCCTTAAATACAAAGGGTTCATATGATTTTAAGAATCCATTCGATTATTTCTATGCATATTCTACAGATGAAAAGAAGACTCTAGAGGTTATTAAAGAGGTTTATGAAAAGTATAAATATTTAGTAGATCCTCATACTGCAGTTGCCTATAATGCCTATAAGAAGTATTTCGATGAAACAAAGGATGATTCTATTTGTGTTGTTATTTCAACGGCATCTCCATATAAATTCCCTCAATCTGTTTTAGAGGCATTTGATATAGAGGAAAGTGATGCCTTTAAGGCTATTCATACATTAAGTGAAAAATTTAATTTAGAAATACCAAAGGTTCTAAATTATCCTAAGGTAGAAAGAGAAATACTTTCCCTTAAGGATTCAAATTCCTATGTTGAGGAAGTGGTAAAATGCTTAGAATCAAAGTAGAAGCTACCTCCGCTAACGTATGTGTAGGCTTTGATGTATTAGGTATTGCCTTAAGCTTAGTAAATGAATTTACCTTCGAAAGAAAAAATGATTTTTCCTTCTTAGGCTTTGATGCTGAATTTAGCACTAAGGAATCGAATTTAGTTTATGAGGCTTATAAATACGTATTTGATTACGCAAAGGAAGAAATCATTCCTGTAGAGATTGGCTTTAAAGGAGATATTCCTGTATCTAGAGGGCTTGGATCATCTTCATCTTTAATTGTTGCAGGAATTTTTGCGGCCAATTATTATTTAGGAAATAAATATAGTAAAAGAGAATTATTTGATATTGCAACTACCCTTGAGGGACACCCAGATAATGTTGCCCCAGCCATTTATGGTGGCTTAGTTGCAAGCTATCAAAAGGATAATAAATACTATCCTAATTTATATCCTATTCATAAGGATTTAAAATTTAGTGTAATTATTCCAGAGGAATGTGTATCCACACAAAAGGCAAGAGGTGTATTACCTAAGGAGCTTTCAATCAAGGATATCGTATGGAATATGTCTAGAATTGTGAATATACCAAGAGCGTTTAGCGATGGTGATATCCATTTATTAAAGGATTTATTTAGCGATAGGCTACATGAGCCATATCGTTCAAAATTAATTAAGGATTATGATACCATTAAGGATTTAATCAAGGATGATGATGTAGCCTTTGCCATTTCAGGGTCTGGCTCTACAATGCTTATGATTTCAAAGGATTTAGATTTTATACCTAAGCTTACAAAGAAGGGCTTCAATGTTATAACCTTAAATGTTGGCAGTGGTGTTATCGTGGAGGAATTAAAATGAAAGATGATGAATATTATGTAATTCATAGATCGGTTTTACCAGACTATTTTGAAAAGGTCATTGAAATAAAGGAAATCATTTCTTCTGGTGTAAACATTAGTGATGCCTGTAAAAAGGTAGGCCTATCTAGAAGTACCTTCTATAAATACAAGGATTATGTAAATCGTCCATCCGTTAAGGTTGGAAAAAGAGTATTATTATCCTTTAAAATGGAGGATGAGCCAGGTACATTATCGAATGTATTAAATGAAATCGCATCACGCCACGCAAATGTTTTAGCTATAAATCAGGAGGTACCAATTCATAATATTGCCTATGTAAATATTACTGCAGATATTATGAAGATGGAGATTTCTGTTCAGGAATTTATCCAAGAGCTTAAAAGCCTAAATTCTATTATTGATGTGACTCTTTTAGCTGTTGAATAATTATTTACATTAAAGTTCAATTTTGCTATAATATTTTTAGAATTACAAAGGAGATACATAAAATGGACGTATTTGAAACTGTTAAGAAGACTATTGTTGATACAATTAGCTGTAAAGAAGAAGATGTTACATTAGATGCAAACATCAAGGACTTAGGTGCAGATTCCATTGATGCAGTACAAATCATTATGGACCTTGAGGAAGTATATGGCATCGAAATTGATGCAGATGATGCTGGTGCATTTGTAACGGTTAATGACGTAGTTAAATATATTGAAGATCACAAGTAATTTTTTTAGGACTACGCGATTGTAGTCCTTTTTTCTTATATTTTTTAAGGAGGTGGTGTATATATGGATATCGATTGGAATTTAAAGTTTATAAAAGAAAAATGCTATTCCTTGGATAATGATCGCTTTAAAAAGAAATCCTTTGTTTATGCACCATTTCCAGAAATAGATAAGCATGGATTTCAGGATGGTGAAATAAGAGAAATCATTTTAGGAGATATATTATCTCGCTTTTTAAGAATGGAAAATGAAAATGTATTATACCCTGTAGGCTTTAATAGTATTACCCTAAAATCCTTCTTAGAAAGTAAAAAGCTATATAAGGTATTAGATCATACCATGGAGGATATCTTTTATAACCAAATGAGTAATTTGGGTATAGGTATTTCAAATGAAAAATGTATTTCTATGAGAGGAGAGGAATATATAGGTATTTTACAAAATGCTTTTATCGAGCTTTATGAAAGAGGCTATATAAAATATAAAATATATAATCCATCCTATGAAAGAAATAATGAGCTTTATGAAGCTATAGATGAGGCAAGTATGCCTAAGGCAGGATCTAAATGCTTCATCTTAGATATTGATGGATTAATTCCTCAAATCGCATCCGATATAGAAAAGCTTTCGATTGAAGAGAAATACAAAAATGAGCTTATAGGAAAGCTTTCTCCTGTATCCTTACTTAAGGTGGATTTCTTTTTAAGTAATGGTAAGGCATTAGAAATAGAAATGGAAAATCCAGAATATATGGGTGGAATATCCTATATATTCTTAAATCCAAATTTCATGGATATAGATCCCTATATTTCCTTAGATGAAAAGGAAAGTGTATATGAATTTATTCATAGTGATACTACTCTATATGCCTATAGTGGACTTTCTGCAAAAAATCCACTAACGGGAAGGGATATTCCTGTATTCATATCCAAAATGTATCATGAAAGAATATATTTAGGAATTCCATCCATCGATAGTGAGGATGCCCTATTCGTATTAAATGAGGGCTTTGATTCTATTGATATTATAGCCTCTGATGGTACTCTAATGAATTCAGATTTATTAGATGGTTATGAAAGGTATGAGGCAAGAGAAAAAATCATAGAAGCCTTCACAGAATCCTTAATAGGTACAGTATCCCATGAATATAAAAATCATGAGATTGTATTATCTAGCCTAGATCCCTTTGGTGCATTATTTCCATTTTTGGAAGAAGAAAATAAAATAAATTCCTTAAAGGAATATCTTCCTTATTTATTCTCTAGCCAATTTCGACCTGTATTATCTATTGATGTATTGGTATCTGGTAGTCCTATTTCAGGTACAATGTCTAGCTTTATAAAGGAAGGCTTATGCCCATTATTATCCTTAATCTATGATGATATAGGCTCTATTGAATCCTTATTCTCTTTAGATACAAAGGAATTATATGAATCCTTTTTACCAATAAAAAAGGCATATATTCCTAAGGATAAGATTATAGAAAGCCTATTAATGCCTATCATATTCTATAACATCATAAAAAAAGAGGTAAGCTACGCATTACCTGATTTATTCCAAAATGTATCTATTGTTTCTGGATGTATGGATATTCACCATAGCCTAATAAGAAGTAGCAATCATAATTTAATGGATATGGATAAATATATTCATAAATTTGGCTGTGATGCCATAAGATTTTTAGTTTCATCCTCTAAGAATAATGAAGAATTACTTTATGATACCTATTATCTAGAGGATTTAAAAAGCTATCTTATGGATGTGAAAAGATGTCTTATGGGAGCTAAGGAAGTAGATTCCTTAAGCTTAGATTATTATTTCCATAAGCTATCGGATATGACTAAGGAAGCCTTAGATAAGGGGGATATATATTCCTATTTAGAGATTTTAAAAGCCTTTAATAAGAATATATTATTTAAAGAGAATATATCCAAGAATCAAGCATTTACCTATATTCGTATTATTTATCCATTATTCCCATGCCTTGCAGAAGAGGTATATATGGAATTATTTAATGGTAAATATTCTATATTAAATGAGGGATGGCCATCATAGCTATCCCTCATATTTTATGCCTTGGTATAATTTATTATTTCTTAATTTCTTATCGATTTCATTCATGACCACCATCTTTTTCATGGTCCATTTTGGTTCAATTAAATCAGAATAAACACCATCAGCCGCAAGCCTATGAATGATGATATCATCCCTTAATAGACAGATTTGATCGACTACGATATCAACATATTCTTCTAGGGTTAATACCTTAAATGGTTTTTCCTTATACATAGATCCAAGCTTCGTGTGCTCTAAGATTAATAAAGAATGGAATTTAATTCCTTGAATGTCTAAGGTATTAATGAATTTGATGGTTTTTAGCATATCTTCCTTAGATTCATTCGGAAGTCCATTGATGATATGTAATACAACATCAATATTTTCATGTCTAAGTAAATTTATAGCAGAAATGAATTCATCATTGGTTTCCATTTGGTTGATGAACTTTTTTGTTTCATCATTCGCACTTTGAAGCCCAAGCTCTACGGTGATTTTTTTCGTTTTATTTAGCTTACCTAGGTAGGATGCAATATCTTCACTTATGCAGTCTGCCCTAGTTGCAATGTCAAGTCCTATGATATCGGAATCTATATTTAAAACTTTTTCGTATATTTCCTTTAAATGTTGGATGTCTCCATAGGTATTGGAATTGGCCTGAAGATAGGCTATATATTTGGCATTGGGCCATTTTTTAGAAATTATCTCTTTAACCTCTATAAATTGCTTATCTAGCGGCAATTCCTTATTGCCTGCAAAATCTCCACTACCTAGCTTAGAGCAGTATATACATCCACCATACCCCTTTTTACCATCCTTGTTTGGGCAGGTAAAATTAGCATTTAGAGATATTTTAGCTATTTTATGTCCATAAGTCTTCCTATAATACTCGTTGAGTGTATTATAGGGCTTATCCTTCGTAAAGTAATTCATAATATCAACCTCAAGCATAATTATATTTTAAAGTTTTTATGAATGAAAGTGAAAAGTTAAAGATATTTTATAGTACTATAAAAATAATTGTTTTTTTGGTATAATGGGCTTGCGTTTAAAAAAAGGAGGAAAGCTATTATGTATAGAAAACTTAAGAATATAATATCTCATCCATCCTTTTTAGGTATGTATTTTATGGACCACCTACATTCTATCTTTGGATGGTTCATATCCTTCCTTATTCTTACTACCCTATTATTAGCCTTAGTTGATATGGGTAAGGTAAGTATTGGGAAGAATCAAGCTACAAGAATTAGCGATTCCTTAATCTATAGTGGAAAGATTAATGATGCAAGCTATGATAACGATAAGCTTTTAGGCTCGCACCAAAAAATAGAGATGGAATATGCACTTATATCCTTCAATGATAATGCCTATATGAACAATACATTATATGATGGTATTGTTTTGGTATTCGGAATGGAAAATGCGAATATGTATTATGGTAATATCCATTTAGGTAAGGTTGATTATAAGGATTTATCCATTTCTAATTTTTCCTTAGAGGAAATTAGAAATGGTAATATTTTAATGAGACAAAGCTTTGAATCATTGGTTTTTAAGAGTATAGAAGCAGGAGAGGCTAATTATAGAGCTGTATGCTTTTTTTCTGATTTTGTTAATATTTTAATTTATTATTTGATTTCGCTTGTTGGATGCTATTTCCTAGCATTTTTAGTGAACCCTAAAATTGAAAGAAGATTCCGTATTAAGCTAGTTGTTTATGATACCCTAATCTATTTTGTCTTTTTATGGTTTGATATGGCATTTAGTGCCTTTTGGTTATTATATGTAGGTATGGCATTTACCTTAATTTATACAATATTTACATTTACGCATATTCGTGCAGTAAGGGTAGGAAGGAGATAAAAATGACAATTATTGATGCAATAAAGGAAAAGAATATCTTAAATAGTGATAATGATATCCGAATTGATGAAGCAGTATTAAAAAAGAATTCTAAAGAATTAAATATTTCCTTCGTATTAACCTATGCAATTGATTATGATACCTATATGAGCTTAAAGAAAATCGTAGAGGATATTTTTCAACCCTTAGGATTATCTTTAGATTTTTCCTTTGGCTATGAGGATGAAACCCTAACAGAGGATGAGCTAAAGGGCTATTTAGCTCATATATTAGAGGAATTATATAAGAAGGCTTCGAATTTCAAAAGCCTACAATTATCTGATTCTATAGTTACAGGAAATGAAATTGAATTCTCTGTTGCCTATGATGCCTTAGGTGTTGAGGAATTATGTCCTGTTGTTGGAGAAGGCTTTGCGGAATATGGCCTTAATGTTAAGGTTTCTGCAAAGAAGGATGAGGAAAAATCCATTCAGGCTCAAATTGAGGCCTTAGATTCAGAAATTGAAGAGACCTTGTCTAAGCAAAGACAGGAGGCTATGCAGGCAAAGAAATTTAATAAAGAGGTACAAGAACAAAAGAAATATAGAAGAACCTCTATTCCAGATAACTATACTCCAATTAAGGCTATTCCAGTTACACAAAGTGGATTACAGGAATATTTACATACCAAAGGAGAGGCTATCTTTAGAATTAAGGGATATGTATTTGCTTTAGAGGTAAAGGATTTAGCTAAATCCTCTCTTTTGACCTTGAAGATTACGGATGAAACGGATTCTATTGTTGTTTCAAAATGGTTAAGAGGAGAAAAGGAAAAGGATTTATTTTTAGGAGATAATGGCATTAAGGTAAATTCCATTTTGGATGTTACAGGTAATGCCCAATTTGATACCTATTCCGATAGAATTACTATAAATGCAAGTAATATTCAATTACTTGGTGTACACCATATTGAAGAGGTAATGGATGATGCCCCAGTAAAGAGAGTTGAATTACATTGCCATACCAAGATGAGTAATATGGATGGTATTACTGAGGCTAAGGATTATATTGAATTAGTGAATAAATGGGGCTGGAAATCTATGGCATTTACAGACCATAATGGATGTTATGCTATACCAGATGTAGATCATGCGATTGCAAAAATGCCAGATTTTAAGCCAATTTATGGTACAGAATTATCCTTAGTAGAGGATGATAAATATTTCATTACCTTTAATGAAAAGGATATTCCTTTAAGGGATGCAACCTATGTTGTATTCGATATTGAAACAACAGGATTATCTCAAAGCTATGATGAAATCATTGAAATTGCAGCCCACAAGGTAAGAGGAGGCACTATTGTCGATTCTTTTGAGGTATTCATTAATCCTTTAATGCATATTCCAGAAAAGATTACAGAATTAACCTCTATTACGGATGATATGGTTAAGGATGCTAAAACAATAGATATCGTATTACCTGAATTCTTAGAATTCTGTAAGGATACCATTTTAGTTGCCCACAATGCAAAATTCGATGTGGGTATGATTTATAGAGATATGAAGAGGCTTGGGCTTGAGGCTATTGATTTCCCTGTAATCGATTCTTTGAATCTATTCCGTGTAGGATATCATGATGAGGTTAAGGCCTTCGGTTTAAAGTTCATGTGTAAATACTTTAAGGTAAAGCAAGAGCATCACCATAGAGCAACCGATGATACGAGAGTTACTGCATTATGCTTCATTCAAATGCTTCAGGATTTATATAATAAAAAGATTGAAAACTATAAGGATATAAATTCTACTATTGATCCTGATGTACATTTTAGATATGTCATTCCATATCATATTGTCATCATCGCAAAAACTCCAGAGGGCTATAAGAATATGTTTAAGATCCTATCGGATGCGATGACAAATCACATGTGGGAAAATGAGGCTAGAGTATTAAAGAGCGTTATCGATAGCCATAGAGAGGGTATTTTATTATCGAGTGGATGTGCAAATGGTAAGGTATTCGAAATGGCTTTAAATCGAAGTGAAGAGGAATTAAGGGAAGCTATTTCCTATTATGATTATATCGAGGTTCAGCCACCTTTAGCTTATAAGCAATATTATGTTGAATTCCCTGAGCCTGAGGCAAGAATTAAAGAGGTTATTCAAAAGATTATTCGTATCTCTAAGGAAATGGGTAAAACTGTAGTTGCGACAAGCGATTGTCACTACCTAAGACCTAGATTAAAAAGATATAGAGATATCTTAATTGAGGTACCTCAAATTGGTGGTGGAGTTCACCCATTAAAAAGAGCGTTCCTAAATAATTCAACTCCTGAGATGCATCTTCGTACAACGAATGAAATGCTTGAGGAATTTGCCTTCTTGGGTAAGGATTTAGCTTACGAAATTGTTGTAACAAATACGAATTTAATTGCAGATTCCATTGAAAAATGGCCTGCCTTCCATAAGGAAATGTACGCTCCAAGGGATGATGAATTTAAGAATAATTTCTTACATATCGAATCAATTGAGGCAGAAACAAGAAGAATTGTAAATGAAACATGTAAGGAGCTATATGGTGAAAATCCACATCCAATTGTTAAAAAGAGATTAGACCATGAGCTTCATTGTATTATTTCGAATGGATATGCATCCATTTATTATATCTGTCATTTAATGGTAAAAAAATCCCTAGAGGATGGGTATCTAGTAGGATCTAGAGGATCCGTTGGTTCAAGCTTAGTTGCGACCATGATGAATATTTCTGAAATTAATCCTCTTGCCCCTCATTATAGATGTAAGAAGTGTCACTTCCATACATTTAAAATGAGAAAGGATGAAATCGATGAATTTGGACTAACCGATTTAGAAAAGCCATTCCAGGAGGCCTTACAAAAGGTCGATTCAGGATATGACCTAGATGATGCAATATGCCCTGTATGTGGTGCACCTTTATCTAAGGATGGACACGATATTCCATTTGAAACCTTCTTAGGCTTTAATGGTGATAAAACACCAGATATCGATTTAAACTTCTCAGGAGAATATCAAGCACAGGCACATGAATATGTAAGAACCGTATTCGGCCCTGAAAATGCATTCCGTGCAGGTACTGTAGCAACTATTGCGGATAAGAATGCCTATGGCTATGTTAAGGGCTTCTGTGAAAGACAAAAAATTGAGATGAGAGATTGTGAAATGGACCGTGTAGGCTCCTATTTAATTGGTGTTAAACGATCTACAGGACAGCACCCAGGTGGAATTGTTGTTGTACCACATCATGTCGATATCTATGATGTAACTCCGGTACAATACCCTGCAGATAATATTGAAAATCCATGGAGAACGACTCATTTCGATTATCACTCCTTCGAACAGAATTTATTAAAATTCGATATCCTAGGTCACGATGATCCAACATTAATTAAATATTTCATGGATTATGTACATCAGCATCAAGAGGATTTCCCATTCACCAAACCACAGGATATTCCAATTGATGATAAAAACCTATACCGCCTATTCTATGACCCAAGTGTCATTGGCGTTACCCCTGAGGATATTGATTCTAAGGTTGCATCCTTTGCAGTCCCTGAGCTTGGAACGAACTTTGTTCGTGGTATGCTAATAGAAACATTACCATCCACCTTCGCCGAGCTTGTAAAGATTTCAGGTCTATCCCATGGTACAAACGTATGGAATAATAATGCCCAAGAGCTTATTAAGGGTACTACAGAATTTGGTGCATTAAAATTCAAGGATTTAATTGGTTGTCGTGACGATATCATGGTTCAATTGATGCAGATGGGTCTTGAGCCACTAAAATCCTTCAAGATTATGGAATTCGTTCGTAAGAATAAGAAGAAGGGCGATATGGCTGGTTGGATGGAATTCCAAAAATATATGAGAGAGCATAATGTGCCAGAATGGTATATTTGGAGCTGTGATAAGATTGAATACATGTTCCCTAAGGCCCACGCTACAGCTTACTGTATGATGAGCTTAAGAATTGCTTGGTTTAAGGTATATGCACCTACACTATTCTATAGTGCTTGGTTCTCTAAGAGAGCCAAAAACCATGTGGTTCACGCCTATTTAGGTGGTAAAATGGCCATTCGTGCAGCGATGGATGAAATCATGAGTAAGAGTGGAAGAACCGCAACGGATGATGATAAATATACTGCACTTCAGGTTGCACTTGAGTGCGTTGCAAGAAATATCAAATTCCTACCAGTTTCCATTTTAAAATCCAGTGCCTCCATCTTTGAGCCCGAGGGCAAGGATTTAAGAATCCCATTTAGTGCGGTAGATTCCTTAGGTGAGGCCATTGCAATCGATATTGTAGAAAAGAGAAATCAAAATGCCTTCACATCCAAAAAGGATGTTCTAAGAAGAACA
>JAFPIE010000221.1 GCA_017388605.1 Acholeplasmatales bacterium
CAAACGTCACTATGCTCACGTAGACTGCCCAGGACATGCTGACTATGTTAAAAACATGATTACTGGTGCTGCTCAAATGGATGGAGCTATCTTAGTTATAGCTGCAACAGATGGACCTATGGCTCAAACTCGTGAACACATCTTATTATCACGTCAAGTTGGAGTACCTCGTATGGTTGTATTCTTAAATAAATGTGATATGGTTGATGACGAAGAGTTAATCGACTTAGTTGAAATGGAAACTCGTGAATTATTAAGCGAGTATGGCTTCCCAGGAGATGACATTCCAGTTATCCGTGGTTCTGCATTAGGTGCATTAAATGGAGATCCAAAGTGGGTTGCTAAGGTTGAGGAGTTAATGAACACTGTTGATGAGTACATTCCTACTCCTGTACGTGACAACGACAAGCCTTTCTTAATGCCTATCGAAGACGTATTCACAATCACAGGTCGTGGTACAGTTGTTACTGGACGTGTTGAGCGTGGTTCTGTTAAGGTTGGTGATACTGTTGAAATCGTTGGTATCAAGGATACTCAGACTTCTGTAGTTACAGGTGTTGAAATGTTCCGTAAGCTTCTTGACTATGCTGAAGCTGGTGACAACATCGGTGTATTATTAAGAGGTATCAACCGTGATCAGGTACAACGTGGTCAGGTATTAGCTAAGCCAAAGAGCGTTACTCCACATTCTAAGTTCACTGCTCAGGTTTACGTATTAAGCAAGGAGGAAGGTGGACGTCATACTCCATTCTTCTCTAACTATCGTCCTCAGTTCTATTTCCGTACAACAGACGTTACAGGTGTAATCACTTTAGCTGCTGGTACTGAAATGGTAATGCCTGGTGACAATACAGTTATGACTGTTGAATTAATTCACCACATTGCTATGGAGCAGGGTACTAAGTTCTCTATCCGTGAGGGTGGTAGAACAGTTGGTGCTGGTTCTGTAGTTGAAATTCTTGAATAATTCTATTTAAAGAAGAAAAATGAAATTAGGAATCCAAGGGTTTGGATTCCTTTTTTTTCATTTTATTAAACTTGTTAAATTTGCTTATATGTTGTAAAATAAACTAAAGCACTAACGGAGGGGATAGGGATGAATCCAAGATATTATACAGAGCATATTTTATTTCCAAAGGTTTATTATAAGGATCCAATTAAGGTCATTACAAAGCTTGTTACAGAAAAAGAAGAGTATTTATATAATTTCTATTTAGCAAGCTATGAGGGGCAAAAGGAAGCTTGCCCATTTCGAATTGAGGATTTTAAGGTAAATACCTATCAAATCGAACAAATTGAATTTATTGTAATGACATTGCCCGATTATTTTATGGAGCCAACCCTATGTCATAAAATTATATTAGCTTATTCCTTTAATATGGATTTATATCAATACTATACCTTAGAGGATGGTAATGATCCATTATTTGGAAGTTATATGCAGCTTTGTGCATGGATGGAGGGAGTTCATGCAAATTTCGGTGATTTTAAGGGCACAGAAGAAGAATTAATACAAAAGATATATCAAACTGTAATGATGTAAAGAAAAGAAAAAAAGTCGTGATTTGATTCACGACTTTTCTTATGCTAAAAATTATTCAGCAGCTTCAGTTTCAACTGCAGCCTCAGCAGCAGCTTCAGCACCCTTAGATTGCATCTTTTCAGCAAGCTTTTCTTTTGCCTTAGCCTTAGCCTTATCCTGAGCCTCTCTCATCTTATTGAATGCCTTAACGATTAAGAATAATACGAATGCAACAATTAAGAATGAAATGATTGCGTTGATGAATGTACCCCAGTCAATTACAGCAGATAGGTTGTAAGTGTAAGTTGTACCATGTAAAGTATACTTAGATAAGATAGTAGACTTTGCAGATTCAATTAGGTTAGGGTTTTCCTTTAGATAATTCGCATTTTCAGAAATTTGCTCAGCATAATTTGCCTCTGCTAATTTAACACCTAATGCATGTAATTCAGAAGCTTGGAAGCTCTGACCTAAGCCGATAGCCTCATTCATACCTCTTTGCATATCATTTGCTGCAGGTAATACAGTAACTAAGCCCTTTAAGCCACCTGGAACAGCCCAAGTACAAACACTTAGTAAAATGTTTACTAATGCAGTAACGATTGCACTGAATGCACCACCGATTACAACACCGACAGCCATATCAAGAACATTACCACGAGCGATAAATGTCTTAAATTCACCGAAAAACTTTTTCATTGTCTTTTATATCTCCTTTTTAATTTTGTAACATTATTATACCACTGTTTTCTTTATCTTTTCAATAATAGAGGTATTACAATTTTATTTGAATTGTATTTTTTCTCTTATTCATAATGTATTCTTTTACTATTATTGAAGATAGGATCATATATATTATCCTTTATGCCGGCAAGATTACAAACAGTCTCATGACATTTTTTTGTTAAATTATTTTTGGCATCAGGGGTTGTATCATTAAAATCAGGAAGAATTAATTCTCCAATATTTAAGGTAAATAGTGCCTCCTGCTTAAATATTTTTCTTCGAATAAAGCCTGGCCTTCTATAAGAGAATGCCATAGGAAGAATAGGCTTTTTTGCCATATATGCGAATTGTGCTGCACCCTTTTTAAATGGTCTTATATATCTATAGAATTCCCACATAGACCCTTCAGCATATATATGTAGCCAACCTCCAGATATAAGCATATCCTTCGTCTCTCTTAAAAATGCCTTTGATGCCACTTGATCATCCTCAGGAATAGGAATCCCACCTACATGACGTACAAACCAGCTGCTTTCGCCTTTTACATTTCTATCCCAAACGAGAACATGTGGATCAAAAGGGTCTATACCATAATTGATAGCCATATAATCCATCATATGAACATGATTGGATATGGATATCACTCCATTTTTTAAAAGCTTTTTATTCTTTTTTATATTCTCTTTTCCAATAATTTTAAGACCTAATCTTATTTTGACAATCAAATAGCCAATGGTGACTAAAAGAAGTCTTAATAAATGATTTTGAAATCTAAATCCCTTAGAATTATCGATATAGGGATAATTCTTATCAAAGGTAATATCCTTTTGCTTCTTAAATTTTAAATAGTGCTGATCGGTATCCTCTGGATAAGGATACTTCTTAGATTTTGGATCATAATCTTGTATCTTTATCATATGCATCACCTTTTTTTCATTTTAACACGAAAGTGATGGAATTGATAACAAATGATAAATTATTTTTCGAACACATGTTCGATTATACATTTTTAATTAAACTGTTTAGCAAAAATATAAAAAATGTTGTACAAAATCGGCAAAATTGTCTTGACTATAGAAAAAATATGATATAGAATTTAATAAACCGTTGATTTGGAAGTTAGTCAATTAGCGCATTTATAGAGAACAGGGGATGGTGGAAGCCTTGTATTAAGCGGAATTGAAAGTGGGCCAAAGAGGGCTTAGGTGAAGATAGTAGCTAAAGCCGGGTGTTCCCGTTATAGAACTAGAATGTGATAGCATTCGATTGAGGTGGCTTTTTTAAGCAATTTAGGTGGTACCGCAGGTGTTTTATGCTTGTCCTATATAGGATAAGCATTTTTTTATTTTAAGGAGGAAAATTATGAAGCCAGCATTAGAAGAATTAAAGAATTATAAAGATTATGATATTGTCCCAGTTTATGATGAGATTATGTCTGATTTTACAACCCCATTAAATGTTTTAAGGAACATTAAGGAGATTAGTGATAAATTCTATTTACTTGAATCTGTTGAAGCATCAAAATTTTCTAGATATTCTTATTTAGGCTATAACCCAGTATTAACGATATCCTGTAAGGATAATATCGTGAATATATCTGGAAATAAATATTATAGTGAAAAGCCAATGGATGAGGTAAAGAAGATATTAGAAAAATATAGAGCTCCTAAAATAAAGGATTTACCTCCTTTTTGCGGTGGACTTGTTGGGTATTTTTCTTACGATTCCTATAAATATTTTGAAACAAGCCTCAAATTAAATTCAAAGGATAATGCATCCTTTAATGATTATGAATTATATATGTATGATAAGGTTATTTGCTTTGACGCGTTCAAGCAAAAAATCATTATCATCGTGAATATAAAAACTGGAGATCATATAGAACAAAACTATTTAGAGGCTAGAAATTCTATTGAAGAAATTAAAAAGCTATTAATGAAAGCTCCATCCTTTAAGGAATCTAAAATAAAAATAATAGAAAAGCCAACCTCTATGGATAACAAGGAAGAATATAAAGAAAAGCTTTCTAAGGTGAAAAAGCATATCTATGATGGAGATATCTTCCAATGTGTATTTTCAAGAAGGTTTAAAGTTAAGGTAGAGGGTGATTTATTTGAGGCCTATAGAAAATTAAGAAGCATTAATCCATCTCCCTATATGTATTACATGAAATATGAGGATGATTTAGAAATTGCAGGCGCATCTCCTGAAACCTTATGCAAGAAGGAGGATGATTTAATCATGACCTATCCTATTGCAGGCACAAGACCTAGAGGTAAAACTCCAGAGGAGGATTATAAAAATGAAGAGGAACTCCTTAAGGATAAAAAGGAACTTGCCGAGCATAATATGCTTGTGGATTTAGGTAGAAATGATATTGGAAGAGTTTCATCCTTTGCATCTGTAAAGGTTTTAGAATATATGAAGGTATTAAGATTTTCCCATGTGATGCATATTGCATCTACCGTTGTAGGAAAAATTAAAGAAGGATTATCGAGCGTTGATACATTAATGTCTATATTACCTGCAGGTACCTTATCTGGTGCCCCAAAGAAAAGGGCCGTTGAAATTATAGATGGCCTAGAAAAGGAAAAAAGAGGAATCTATGGTGGAGCCTTAGGATATATTGATTTTACAGACAATATGAATATGTGTATTGTCATTCGTACCATCATTAAGAAGAAGGATGATATATATCTTCAAGCAGGTGGAGGAATCGTTATGGATTCGAATTATGAAGCAGAATACCTTGAAACAGAAAATAAGGCAATGGCCACATTTAAGGCCTTAGAATAGGAGGATATTATGGTTTTATTAATAGATAATTATGATTCCTTTTCCTATAACCTATACCAATATATAGGAGAAATAGTGGAGGATATCTTAGTTTATAAAAATGATGAGATAAGTATTTCAGATATAAAGAAATTAAATCCATCTCATATCATATTATCCCCAGGTCCTGGAAGACCTAAGGATGCAGGAATACTAGAGGATATATTGAAAGAAATTCATGATATTCCAATTCTTGGTGTATGCCTTGGACATCAAGCCATTTGTGAGGTATTTGGTCTTAAAATAGAAAATGCTTTAGAAATATATCATGGAAAGCAAGACCAAATAGAAATAGATAATGAGGATTTAATCTTCAAAGGATTGCCTAGTGAAATAATCGTTGGAAGATACCATTCCTTAATTGGTAAGGGAGAATCGAATGAATTAAAGGTTATCGCAAGAAATAGCGATAATGAAATTATGGCAATTAAGCATAAGATATATCCTATTTATGGATTACAATTCCATCCAGAATCTATTCTTACACCAGATGGAATGAAGATACTTAAGAATTTTTTTGAAGGAGAATTAAAATGAAAAATTATTTACAAAAGCTTACCGAAGGTAAGGATTTAACTAAAGAAGAAATGTATGATGCAATTCTAAAAATAATGAAAAATGAGGTAGAACCTGCAATGACAGGTGCATTCCTAACCGCTTTATCGATCAAAGGAGAAAAGCCTGAGGAAATTGTAGGTGCTGTAAAGGCTATGCTTGAGGTTGCACAAATTATAGACCCAGGCTATGATGTATTAGATATTGTAGGTACAGGAGGAGATAGATCCTTTTCCTTCAATATTTCATCTACTGCAGCTTTAGTTGCAGCTGCAGCTGGAGTTAAGGTTGCGAAGCATGGAAATAGAAGTGTTTCCTCTAAATGTGGCTCTGCAGATTTTTATGAGGCCTTAGGTGTTAAATTTGATTTTGCAAGCCATTATGCGAAGGATGTATTAGATAAGGCAGGAATTGTATTTATGTTTGCCCCTGTATATCACCAGGCGATGCGCTTTGTTGGTCCTATTCGTAAGGCCTTAGGTATAAAGACTATGTATAATATTATGGGTCCATTAATTAATCCAATGAATGCGACACATATGGTTTTAGGTGTTTATAAAAAGGAATTAGTAAGACCAGTTGCAGAGGTTTTAAAGCTTAGAGGCTTAAAGCATGCGATGGTCGTATATGGCTATGATGTTGTGGATGAGGTATCTATTGCAGATAAGACTCATGTTGCTGAATTTGAATATGGTAAGGATATTATAGAATATGATTTAGACCCAAGAGATTATGGATTTTCTCTAGGAACGCATTCCGATTTAGTTGGTGGAGATCCTTTAGTGAATAAGGAAATCGCTATGGATATATTTAATGGGAAAAAGAGTCCTAAGAGAGATGTTGTTGTATTAAATGCGGCCTGTGCGATTCATGTATATACGAATAAATCGTTAGAGGAATCCATTAAAATTGCAGAGAATGTCATTGATTCAGGACTTGTTTTAAAGAAGCTTGAGGAATTTAAATATGCAACCAATGATATTAGATAAAATAGTAGAAAAGGTAAAGGAAAGATACGAAATCATAAAGAAGAATAAGCCCTTATCTATGCTTTTAAATGAGATATCTTTTAAAGAAGAATATGAATTTATATTTTATGATTTATTTAAAAGAAAAGATTTTATATTCATTTGTGAATGTAAAAAGGCATCTCCTTCTAAAGGAATTATTAAAGAGGATTTCAATTACTTAGAAATTGCTAAGGAATATGAAGAGGCAGGCGCTGATGTAATTTCTTGCCTGACAGAGCCTTTCTTCTTTTTGGGAAGTGATGCCTATTTAGAAGACATTAAAAGAAATGTATCTATTCCTGTATTACGTAAGGATTTCATTATAGACCCCTATCAGATTTATGAATCTAAGGCATTAGGCGCAGATGTAATCTTACTTATTGTTGCAATATTAAGCGATAAGCAATTAAAGGATTATATAGAGCTTGCTCATTCCTTAGGAATGTCTTGTTTAGTTGAGACACATAATGAATCAGAAATAGAGAAAGCGATAGAAGCAGGAGCTAAGGTAATTGGTGTAAATAACCGAAATTTAAAGGATTTTTCCATGGATTATACCTTATCCTTAAGGATGAGAGAAAAGTATCCTGATGTCATTTTAGTTTCTGAATCTGGTCTTAGAAATAAAGATGATGTTATAAATGTGAAAAGAGCGAAATCGAATGGCGCATTAATTGGGGAATCCTTAATGAAATCCGATAATATAAGGAAGACCCTAGAGGAATACATAAATGCGCGTTAATATTTGTGGAATGAGAAGAAGGGAAGATATTCTTTATGCAAATATTTTAAAGCCGGATTATATAGGATTTATTTTTGCTGAAGGATATAAAAGACAAATAAACTATGATGTAGCCTATGAATTAAAAGGCTTATTGGATAAGGATATACTTGCTGTAGGTGTATATATCAATCAGCCTATAGAATATATTAAAGAGGCTGTTGATAGGGGAATTATTGATTTAATACAGCTTCACGGAAATGAAAGTGATGCATATATTAAAGAATTAAAAAGTATAGTTCATGTACCTATAATTAATGTATATCGCGTAAGCGAATATGCAGATTAT
Source organism: Acholeplasmatales bacterium (assembly GCA_017388605.1). The sequence goes on from JAFPIE010000221.1 coordinate 7,719, forward strand.
GTCTTATATGATAGTAAAAATCCAGGAAGTGGCGCGTTAAATGATTTTCAAGGTTCAAAGGAGGATAAGCCATTTTTCTTAGCTGGGGGTATTACTATAGATAATGTTTTAAAAATGAAGGAATTCCATCCATTTTGTATAGATACCTCCAGTGGGGTTGAGCAAGATGGAGTTAAAGATTTCAAAAAGATGAAGGAATTTATAGAGAAGGTGAGATTATGAGTGATACAAAATTTGGCATTTTTGGTGGACAGTATATTCCTGAAACCTTAATGAATGCAGTTTTAGAAACAGAGGCTGCGTATAATAAATATAAAAACGATAAGGAATTCTTAGAAGAATTCCATACACTTTTAAAGGAATATGCAAATAGACCATCAAATCTTTATTATGCAAAGAAATTAACAGAAGAATTAGGTGGTGCAAAAATCTATTTAAAAAGAGAGGATTTAAACCATACAGGAAGCCATAAAATCAATAATGTTTTAGGACAGCTGTTACTCGCAAAAAGAATGGGAAAAACGAGAGTAATCGCAGAAACTGGAGCAGGCCAGCATGGTGTTGCCACAGCGACTGGAGCTGCCTTACTTGGCCTTGAGTGTGAAATATTCATGGGAGAATTAGATACCAAGCGTCAAGCATTAAATGTATTCCGTATGGAATTGCTTGGAGCTAAGGTACATCCCGTTAAAACAGGCACAAGAGTTTTAAAGGATGCAGTGAATGCAGCTATGATGGAATGGTCGAAAAGAATGGATGATACTCTTTATGTATTAGGATCCGTTATGGGACCCCATCCATTTCCTACAATGGTAAGAGATTTCCAAAGCGTAATTGGTAAGGAAATTAAAGCGCAAATCTTGAATCGTGAGGGAAGATTACCCGATATGGTTATTGCCTGCGTTGGAGGTGGATCTAATGCGGCTGGCTCCTTCCATGAATTTATAGAGGATAAAGAGGTTGCCTTGGTTGGCTGTGAGGCTGCAGGTAAGGGTGTTGATACAAACCAAACTGCAGCAACCATTACTACAGGTAAGCTTGGCGTATTCCATGGGATGAAATCTCTATTCTGCCAAAATGAATATGGCCAAATTGATGAGGTTTATTCCATTTCTGCAGGATTAGATTATCCAGGAATTGGTCCTGAGCATGCCTACTGGAATTCAATAAATAGAGTAAAATATGTACCTATTACAGATGATGAGGCAGTAGATGCATTCTTAAGGCTATCTAAGTGTGAGGGTATTATTCCTGCAATCGAATCTGCACATGCGGTAGCTTATGCATTAAAGGTCGCACCTACCCTACCAAAGGATAAGATTATAGTCATAACCCTATCCGGTAGAGGAGATAAGGATTGCGCATCTATTGCGAGATATTTGGGGGTAGAAATTGATGAATAGCTTTGAAGATGTTTTTAAGAAAAAGGCATTTATTGCGTTTTTAACTGCAGGAGATCCAAATATAGAGGCAACAGAAAGATTCATTTATAAAATGATTGAAGCTGGTGTTTCTTTAATAGAAATTGGTATTCCTTTTTCTGATCCTATTGCAGAGGGTAAGACCATATTTAATGCAGACATGAGAGCATTAGCTTCAAATACTACAACGGATAAGGTATTTGATATGGTCTTAAAAATAAGAAAGAAATACCCTGATTTTCCATTTGTTTTTATGACTTATTTAAATCCAGTATTTTCTTATGGATATGATAGATTCTTTAAAAGAGCAAGTGAGGCATCGATGCTTGGAATTATTATTCCAGATATGCCTTTTGAGGAAAGAGAGGAGGCAGCATCTATTGCTAAAAAATATAACCAAACGGTTATATCTATGATTGCACCAACATCAAAGGATAGAATTAAGGATATTGCAGAATCTGCAGAGGGCTTTATTTATTTAGTTTCATCCTTAGGTGTTACTGGTGTAAGAAGCGAAATAAAAACGGATTTAAAGGCTATTGTAGAGGATATAAGAAAATATACGAATACTCCAATTGCCATTGGCTTTGGTATTTCAAATAGCGAGGCTGTAGCTAGAATGTGCAAGATATCGGATGGCGCAATTATTGGCTCTGCCATAGTGAATATTATTGAAAAATATCAGGATAATGCAGATGAATATGTTTATAATTTCTGTAAAGAAATGGTAGAGGCTACAAAATAGCTTTTTGCTATAACAATCATAGTGTGATATAATCCAAAAGGAGGATTTTTCTATGATTGATACACATTGCCATTTATTTGATGAAGAATTTGATATAGATAGAGAAGATACAATTAAACGAGCTATAGATAGCGGCGTTGAAAAAATGATTTTAGTTGGATTCTCTCATAAAACAAACCAGCTTGCACAGGAAATGGCAAAGAAATGGAATTTCTTTTATCCTACTGCAGGATTACATCCTAGTGAGGCTTCTTTAAATTATTTAAATGATTTTTTAGAATTTAAAAGCTTTGTAGAAAAGAATAAGGTTTATGCAATAGGTGAATGCGGTCTTGATTATCATTGGGATATTACCTATAAGGAAGAACAAAAGAAATTATTTCGTCTTCAATGTGAATATGCAATAGAGAAGGATTTACCAATCATTGTTCATTCTAGAGATGCGGCAAAGGATACCTTCGATATTATTGCCTCCTATAAAGGGAAATTAAAGGGTGTTATGCACTGCTATAGCGGTTCTAAGGAATTAGCATTAGAATATGTAAAGCTTGGCTTTTACATATCCTTAGGTGGACCTGTAACATTTAAAAATGCAAAGGAGCCTAAGGAGGTTGCAAAGGCAGTTCCTTTAGATTTGTTATTGATTGAGACAGATTGTCCATATTTAGCTCCCACTCCAATGAGAGGTAAAAGAAATGAATCGAGCTATGTAAAATATGTAAGAGATGAGATTGCATCCTTAAAAGGAATAACGCCTAAAGAGGTAGAAGAGGCCACAACAAAGAATGCTATAAGATTATTCAAAATTTAATGAAATTTGACATTTTTTTTAAAAAGTAATAGTATATTTACAAAGGAGGAGTTTTATGAAGAAATTATTTTTAGGGATTACATATATTGTTTTAGTAGTTGTTTTATTTGTTTACCTACTAATTCCATGTGTAAAAGCACCTTCATCAAATCCACAAGGATATGTTGAACAAGCAGTTATTACAAACTCAGTAGATACAGGTCTTCCTATTTTAGGCTTAGTATTTATTTTCCCAACAGCAGTATTCTCTATATTATCATTAACTATGAATAAGGCTATGATTACATTCTTAAAGTTTGTATTTGGTTTATTTATGGGAGTATTCATTTTGGCTGCGAGTATTGTTGTATTAACAAGAAGCTTTAATGATGTATATAGCTTATTTGTACCAATTATTTTAATTGTTGCTTCAGCAGGTGCATTA
>JAFPIE010000222.1 GCA_017388605.1 Acholeplasmatales bacterium
AACTTTTGTGACATTTCTCAACGCTTCTTTTAAAGGCATCGAATTCGACACGATTAAAACTGAAATTACATTAAATAATGTTGGTTATTTCTACATATTATTTTTAAACCACTCGAAATCGATGGGTTTAAAATACTAATAAGTAAAATAAAATTCCGCCATAAAAGCGGAATTAATTATTTTGTAGTACTGCCGAATCCGCCATTTCTAATTGATTTTACATCATCATCAAATGTAATACCATATTCTACAAAGATTCCTTGCATAAAGCCTGTACCAGCCTTAATCTCAACTGTTTTACCTTCGTTAGAATCATTTGTTATCTTAGCGAATATATGACCCTCATTATCAGAATAATAATAATCAGCGTCAATAATACCAACTGTATTATTTAATTGAAGTCTGTATTTAAAGCCTAATCCAGATCTTGGATAAAGCTTTAATACATAATTCTCTTCCATTGATACTCTAATACCAGTTGGAACCTTAATAGTTTCACCTGGTGCTAGCTTAATATCAAATGGGGCGTAGAAATCATATCCCGCACTGCCACGTGTCGCACGTGCAGGAAGCTTTATGCCGTTGTAATATGACTCTACTGAATCCGAAGATTCATTATCAAAACCAGTTTTAAACTGATTTAAAGATACCTTTTCAAATTTTCCTACTCTTTTAAATTCACTCATTAGTCTGCTGAACCATCCTCAAAAAGAATTACCTTACCTTCACGTTTTGTCTTTTTAACATCAATAACTCTTTGATTAGATGAACCAACCCAATGAAGCTTAGGATCAAATTTATCAATTTCAAAACGACCATCACAGATAACATCTAGCATACCAATAAAAGGTAATCCAGATATTTGCTCATATGTATAGCCTGTATATAACCATTTTGTCTTATGTGGGAATCTTGCATTTATTTCTGCAATTAATTCTCCAATCTCATTTACATGTCCAGGATATAGTGGATCTCCTCCGCTGAATGTAATACCTGAAACATATGGCTTTTCTAATTCTGCAAAGATTTCTTGCTTTGCAGCTTCATCAAAAGGAATACCACCATTAGGGTCATGAGTAATTGGGTTTTGACAATATGGACAGTGATGCTGGCATCCTGCCACCCAAAGTACTACGCGTAAACCACTACCATTCAGCATATCATCCTTTGTGATATTATGGTAACGCATTTACTACATACTCTTCCTTTCAGCGATTTCTGCCATCTTAGCATCATTTAATCTAGTTGCACCATGAACTCTTGAATAAGATAGATATCCATTCATTCTTTCAATCTTAGTTAAGTTTCTAGAACCACACTTAGGACATACATCCATAGATAATTCCTGGTGACCACATTCCTCACAATATGCTAAAGATAGGTTAACTCCCTCATAGAAGCCCATATCCATAGCTCTTCTAATTAATGATTTAATAGCCTCAATATTGTAATCAATTGGATATTTAACATATTGAATCTTACCACCATTAGCTAATTCCCAGAATCTAGCTTCCTTATCTTGCTTTTCAATTGGTGATAAATCCTCTGTTACATGACAATGGAATGAATTAGAAACATATGGTCTATCTGATACATTTTCGATAATTCCATATTTAGCTCTAAATTGCTTTATTTGAAGACCACATAAAGACTCAGCTGGTGTACCATAGATAGCATATAAATGATGATCCTCATTCTTGAAATCAACAATTCTCTTATTGATGTATTTCATTACCTCTAAAGCAAATTCTCCATCCTCTGCAATTGACTTACCATTATATAATTCTTGTAATTCATTTAATGCTGTAAAACCAAATGAAGCAGTTGCTGCCTTTAGAATAGGCTTAATCTTTTCATGTGGTTGTAAATGTCCTCCATAGAAGCCACCCTCGCAATAAGCAAGAGGGTTAGTTGAAGCACGCATTTCTCCTAAATAATCATAAGTACGGCAATGTAGCTTTCTAATTAGATTTAGATAATAATCTAATACTTCATAGAAATCCTTATTCTCTTCTCTTGCCTTAGCTAAAATCATAGGTAAATGTAATGATACAGCACCGATATTGAATCTACCAACGAATACTGGCTTATCATCCTCATCTGCAGGCTCAAATCCACCACGCTCATACCAAGGAGATAGGAATGCTCTACATCCCATAGGAGATATAACAGCACCATACTTCTTATACATAGATGCAATATAGCCTTCACCAGTCATACTTAACCAGTCAGGATACATTGTCTTTGAAGAGCATCTTACACCCTCTTCAAATAAATCCTCATTAATACAGCCCTCACCATGTAAATCCTTATCATATAAGAATACAATCTTAGGGAATAATACAGGTCTCTTTCTACCAGGCTTACCTTGACCACCACGTCTAACCTTTAAGCATTCCATAGTACACATTCTAGCAAATCTAGATGTACCTAAGCCTAATGTTACAGTAATGAATGGGTAATCACCTCTAGATGATCCTACTGTATTAAATTTATATTCAAGACCTTGCCAGCCTTGCTTAAATTCATTTCTAACGTCTTCGATAGCTTGATCGTTTGCATTCTTTCTAGATAAGCCTAATCCAACATACTTATGGAAAGCTCTTTGGAAGCTCTTTTCAGCATACTTATCTAAAATAGTATCAATTTGAGGAACAGTGAAGCCACCATATTGCTGTGCTGCTGTAGATAATACGATATCTCCAATAACATCAAAGGCAACATCTAGGCTCTTAGGCTCATTATAGAAAATATTTCCCATTTCAAAGCCACCATCTAGAACATGGCCAACATCAAAAAGACAACAATTCATTGTATCACGTCTAGCTACCATATCATGGATATAGATATATCCATCATTAACAGCCTGTAATTCTTCTACATTTAAGAAGAATTTCTTGTAAAGCTCTTTGTTAAGTTGGTTATATACTAAGCTTCTCTTTGTAGATACTAAAGCAGAGTCTGTATTAGAGTTTTCCTTATCACCAATATACATAATAGATTGGCTCTTTGTATAGACCTCATCAAGCATATGAACGAAGTCCTGCTTATAATTTCTATAATCTCTATAGCTCTTAGCTACACGAGGGAAATTCTTATCTAGAGCTCCTTCTACAAAATTATGCATTTGAGGGATAGTAATAGACTCCAATTTAGATTCTTCGATGCTTCTTTCTACATCCGTGATAATCATCTCTAAATCACCAGCAGTAAAATCAACTAGAACTCTAGCTGCAGATTTTGAAACGGCTCTTTTGATCTTTTCAGGATTAAATTGTTCGACAGTACCATCCTTTTTGATAATAGTAACATTATCCAAACTCATATATAACACCTTCTCTTCAAGCACCTATAATTTTAACATTGAAATAAA
>JAFPIE010000019.1 GCA_017388605.1 Acholeplasmatales bacterium
TAGGTTATCATAGGATACTAAGAAGCTTTCTAATATAGTAGGATTAGAATTAATCTCTTTAACTGCATTAGAATCAAATAAAATGTGAATTAAGCCAATATTTAATTCTAAGGCTACGTCTTGATTTTGGGCTGTATCAAAGATGTATTTACAATCTAAAGGCTCTTTAAATTGATCCATAGTTAGATTCATTTCAATAACCTTTATACCATCCTTAGTCTCTGCTTCTATATCATATTCCAAAGTCTCTATATATCCACAAACACTACATGTATGATATTTTTCTGATTTCTTATCTGTTAATGGTTTATATGTATATTCACCGTAGGTATGAGGAGTATAATCTAGCTTTTCTTGACATCCTTCATATTGATCACAAATATGATAATGACCATCCTTATCATATTCAAAAATATCGCTAGAAGAAGAATGAGAATGCTTCTTTATAGCATGACCTTCTTCAATAAGAGTATTACATACCTTACAATATAAATCTCCACTATAGCCATCCTGATCTAAAGCTACCTCTATAGCATTTCTTAATTCAAGCTCTGGGTGGTTATTTGAATTTATAGGTGTAGTAAAGGAATTTAAGCTTCTTTCATGAGAAATTGCATAGCTTTGAACATCATCATATATCTTATGTGCATCAATAGCTTTCTTTAATTGATAATTTGAATTATATTCCTCACAGTTTTCTATGATATAATCCCAATTCCAATGGAATAAGCCTGGGTTTAATGCATCCTCATATTTGTAATTTAAATCGGAAGAATAATGATTTTCTAGAATTGCTTCTAATTCACTTGTTAATGCATATTCACATTCTATATCATCTAAATCAGGAATAAATCTTATCTCATCTGGATCAATTTCTTTAATGTGTAGATAGATATCAATATCATATATCTGTCCACAATCCTTGCATTTATAATAGGAGGAATGTCCTTTAGTAGTACAAGTAGATTCTACCAAATCGATATATTCTAGGGTATGATCCTTAAATGCATAATAGGTAGTAATTTCTTCACCACATTCTTGGCAGGTCTTTGTTAAATGACCCTGACTGTTACAAGTAGATGGAACCTCTTCATATGTGAAATTATGATTGCAAGGCATTGGATGGTTACAAGCATCACAATATTGGTCATGATCTAAATCCTTATGGAATCCAACAGAATCATAATCTATAGCACCACAAGACATACAAATATAGCAGTGAACACTTACCTCTTCACCAAACAATTCTATTGTTTTAGGAACATAATCGGAATAAGCATGAATATACGTATATTCATCAATGTCCTTTTCTACATATTCTCCATTAATCTTAGAGAAGCATTTGTGGCATCCCGTACATTCATAATGTTTAGCTATTGTGAATTCATTTTGTGAGCAATCACCAATTTGATCTTCAACCAAAACTAATTGGTGGTATTCATCGATCTTAGGATCTACTGGCTCATCCATTTCTACTTTCTTTATCAAACCACAATCTAAGCAGGTATAGGTTGCCAAAGTTTCACCTAAGCACCAATGTGGCATAGTTGTTGGAGTTGAATCCCAATTATGGTCTACATCATTTGTACCACAGCTTGTATAATAGGTTCTTTCAAGTCCATATGCTGTACCATTTAATCCTGACATGAAGATAGCAGTATCATCTATATGGTAGATAATAAGAGAATCTAAAGCTGAATCTTCAATGTTTAAAGCATATAAGTGAAGTGGAGTAGTAAATAGATAATCTTCTTCTGGATAAATATAAACCTTAAATGTTATAGAATCATGAGGATTTATTGTTATTTCTAATGTTGTTTTTGTCTTTTCTGCATCGAAATATGCATCACAATTTAAACCAGTTACATATACCTCATGCGTACCATAGGTAAGTAATTCATCACAATGAATTGTTGCAGAAGCTATGTCTACATGAGACACATCAGCTAAATGTGCAACGAAAACTACATCCTCGCCCATTGGCATAATTTCCTCACCTGGGTAGAATTTACGCTCCTCTGTGTATAAAACATTATCGATTTCACTTAGGATAGATTCTTTTAGTGTATAATAGTCAACCCTTTTTGAATTTAAATATCCTGATGGAATATTTTCTGTTGTAGGCAAGGTATAATATGAATTTACTGCATAATCATAATTGTAATTCACTGAATATGTATCCGTAGTAAATTCAAAATGAATATTATTGTATTTAATAGATTCAAAAATAGGGAATGCAGTAACATTTGCATCTGTAGTGAAGATTTCGTTTAATTCGTACCTGTTACCTAAAATACTCCATGCAACCTGCTTGTAGCCCTGCTTATTAAAGTAAGCACCAGGAAGCATGTAGCCTGAAGAACCTACATTCACCTTGCCACTTGATGGAGATGCTGCATCCATTTTGAAGGTAAGGGTGTGTACATGCTCAAAGGTTACAGAAACAGTAACGGAAGAATTAGGCATGATGAAGGAATCATCGGTAACTTGAATATTATTATTTTGACTATCCTTAACGGTTATATCTAATACACCAAGTCCACTCTTTGGAGTGGTTTCAATTAATACCCTAGCGCCTGGTTTGAAGGAAGAAGAAGGTGTACCATTTTCCTTTGCTAGTGTTATAGTACCATTTGGATTTTCTGTTATATTTGCAGAATATGTTAAATCTACACCTCTAAATACAATTTCTCTTGA
>JAFPIE010000223.1 GCA_017388605.1 Acholeplasmatales bacterium
AGAATTTGGTGTAAATTTCTTATCTACATGCTCAACATAGAAAACAAATACACATTTTGACATCATATCTAATTCTGGTCTATACCCATTCGCAATTAAATCTAAATGTATCGGCATAGCAACATCCAAATATAGCTTATTATTTTTAATATATAGCTTATTAATGGTATATTCACTTAAATCATAATGCTCTAAGAAAAAATCTAATGTCATAGAAATCACCTCTTTTATAAAATTATATAAAAAAAATATAAAAGAAAAAAGGGACAAAGTCCCTTGTTCTTACTTATATTTCTTACGAGCTTCCTGTCTCTTCTGCTTACGTACGTCAGATGGCTTTAGGTAGTACTGACGCTTCTTAGCTTCCTGAAGGTTACCAGATCTTGAAACATCGCGCTTAAATCTACGTAATGCATCTTCAATGCTCTCTTTTTCACGAACTACAATTTTTGGCATGTTAACTCTAGCCTCCTTCCAGGGAAAAACTCCGGTTTTCATTATATCAAATACTAATTTTATTGTAAAGTTATATTTTGCATTTTTTAAAAATTTTTATTCTTCGAACAAATATTTCATATAAATTGGAATTCTTTTCTCCCAATCTCTTTCACAATGCTCTGCCTTTTCTTCAAAATAGAATTTAAAGGAAACATTTTTCTTTAAAAGCTCATCTTCTATTTCCTTATGCATTTTTAAAGCAATTTTCGTCTTCCATTCCTCTCCACCAAAATCCATATATATTTTGGTATCTGGATTTAATTCGGTTTGGCGAATATCTCTTATAAGATCATCCATGCATAGCATAATGGATGAGGATAAGCATGCAGCATATTTAAATATATGATTATATTTTACAATGGAGTATAAGCTCATAAGTCCACCCATACTAGACCCTGCAATCATCGTATGAGATCTATCACTTAATGTTCTATATTTTTTATCCATGGCTTCCTTAAATTCCCCAGTTAGCCAATCCATATAGGTTTTTCCTCTACCCTCCATATAGGTATTTAAAAAATACTTTGGTCCAACATTATATGGTAAATATTCATATAATCGTTCATTACCCACATGATTACATTCAACACCAATAATAATCATCTTGGTTTTGTAATCATCCATAAATTCCTGTAATCCCCAAGATTTTCCATAGGTCGCATCCTGATTAAAAAATAGATTATGACCATCAAACATATAAATTACTGGATATCTTTCGTTAGATTCGTAATATCCCTTTGGTAAGTATACATGTACTCTTCTTTCAAGCTTAAATGGAGTAATATAAGTATTAAATTTTTCAATCATCCTCTTCACCTCATAACAATCGTAGCTTTGGTTATATTATATCATAATTGATATAATTTTCAATAAATTTAAAAACGTTCTGGCTGAGCGGACCAGAACGTTTTAAAAAAAGGGGATGTATATTTTTGGATTTACTCCATTAGTTAGTTTTAACTAACTAAATATATTATATATTTTTTTGCTTGATGTCAAACACTATTTTCATGAAAAAACATAGATAGCGTTTACATAATTCTAAAAACAAAAGGACCTTCACTATTGTAAAGATCCATCTGTTGCTGTATACAATGCAAATACATCAAATAATCTAGCCTTAACCTTATTCTTTAGCTCAAGGCCCTCTGCAATTTCCTTATCCACCTTATTTAGGCTTCTATAGGAAGCCTTATTGATTTTATATTCCAAAACAATAATGTATTTTTCCTTAAAATTAAATCTTGAATGCATAATATATTTATCTACCACTACTGCATCTATTACTACTTTAGAATTATTACATTTTATATATCGAATGGTATTCGGTAATCCAAGTAGGAAGAAAAAGACAGTAAAGACAAAGAATAATGCAGAAATTAGAAAATATACATAATGAAAATTATTAATACAAAATACTATAAAGAAGGAGGCGAAGCCTAAAAAGAAAATGATTCCTAAAATAAGATATAATTCCTCTTTATAAACATTAGATCTTTTCATCGTAGAAAACGTCCTTCTTATCAGGATTTTCACTAAAATATTTCACTGCATAGCTACAGGTAATTCTTACCTTATAGCCTTTTTCTTTTATAACCTCGTAGCATGCATCCATAAGCTTTTTCGCAATACCCATGCCTCTTAAGCTTCCATCGACAAAGGTTCTATTAATATTTACAATACCATCCTCTTCAAAGGGGAAGGTGACATATGCCACCATATTCCCTTCATTATCATTGATATAAACAGCATGGTCTTCCTTTATAATATCGCTTAAATTTCCCATATGTCCTCCTAAAATTTAACATAGACGAATGAATCCTTAGAAGAAACCTTAATTTCTTCTTCCTTATCCTGATCACTATTCAAGAAGAATATATCATCATTCTTACAAATACCTATTAAAATGTTATTACCATTAAAGCATTTATAAAACGAATGTAGGAGTTCTTGCTTCGATTTAAAGATTAATTCCTTATCCATTTCAATTAAATCCTTTGCTAAAGTAACCTGGATATCAAAATCATTCGCATCTCCTGCATGATCTGTAGTTAAAAGCTTATGATAGAATTTCTTAGAATCTAAATTCATCGCAAGCTGTGTAATTAATAAGCTCATCATCTTATTAGAAATGATTGTATTATGAATATCAAAATCTCTTACACTCGATAGATTTCTTGAATCTAATAATTCCGTAATAAGAGTTAAATTCTCTCTTTTTGGGAATGCCTTAGATATCTCAATTAAGGTAACAAATACATTGGCATCATAGGATTCCTCACTCACATTATCATCGGATAATATCAAGACCTTCTTTTCACCATCGGTATCCTTAATATCCTTTATTAATAAATCATTCTCATTCTTATGATAATGCTTAATTTGATAATTAAATTCATCGGATTCAGCACTTCTATTTAAATTATCTAATATGAATTCACATTTTTTGTTGTCTCCAATGACAAAAATATTACAATTCTTATGTGGTCGAATAACAACAGGCGATAAAGGAACAATAGAAGAAATTGCTCCTTCTCTTCTTTTTAAACATTCCTTTTCATCATCTGCAAGAACAAATAATTTATTAAGCTTCGCAACAGGAATGGAATTATCATGTGTATTCATATACTCCTCTACAGTTTCCTTAGAATCTATAGAATAAAACTCAGCACCCTGGAAGGAGAATAATTCCAAATACACCTCAGCCATTTCAGGGGATACAATGGATTGGGCAATAATTTGTCCAATCTTTCTATTAAAGGAAACAGGAATTACACTTTTACCCTTTAAGCTACTTACTGTATAAGATATATTTTCAATTTGCTGTCTTGTTTCATCCGAATCTGTTTCAACAACAATTTGTGTATTCGATGGAATATCAAAGGAACCGATTCTTAAAACAATTTTTAAATTTAATAAATCCTGATTTAAGATATTATCATCTTCTCCATCACTCATATCCTCTCTTGCCATAACTACAATTTGAGAGGCCTTTTCGATAGAAATATCATCTAGATTACCTCTTAATAAAGGATCTCCTTCTTTAATGATTAAATTCGCTTTATATTTTTGAGTAACATCATTGGCTAGGAATAAGGATTTAATTTCAGATTCAATATATTCCTTTGTTTGATTCGATAATATAACTATATTATTTTTAAATCCCTTTAGCATAAGATTAAAAATAATATCAGGAACCTTAGAATTCCAATTTAGGATAACAAAATGATTGGAAAGAATAATTTTACCCTTCGCTTTAGATTTCTTATCGATATAGCTTCTTAGGCTCGTTGTAACCATAGCAACAATTGCACCACTGAATAAAACCATTTCAATGACAATGACAACTGCAGCTAAAACCATAATCGATAATTTATCTGTATCGTAGGATAGAATGGAGTTTGGTGCAATCATCCACTTTACTGCAGTGACAAAGGCAGCAGCAAAATTACCACCAAAGAGTGCACCATCATAATTATTATTATCGATAGCGAATGCGATGATTGCCGCAATAGCTAAAATTATAAAATTTATGATTAATAGGGTTAAAAGTGTCACTAATAATGGCTTTTGATACGTTTTTAGTGTACTTTTCGCCTTCAATTTTAAAAATATAGATTTTAAGAATTTCATAAATACCTCCAATTTCATTTAAACCATAGATTGGATTATTCTTCTACTATTTCTTTTTTTCTCTCACGAGATAAAACAAATTTTTGAAGTGGGAACAATACACAAGCCTGAATGAAGCCCGCTGTTAGGGATGCGATGGTTGGAGCTAGAGCCTCTACCATACTTCCCATCATCCAAGAAACCATTACACCTTGGAACCAAGTCATAATTAATACAAGGAAAACAATGACCCCTATGTAAACATAAAAATGCCATAATGGTGCATCCGAACGGAAGGTTTTCTTCTTATTTAAGAAATATGCAATCGTATTCGATATAGCATTGGATAAGAAAAATGGTAAGACATAGCCCCAATTATCATTTCCTTCTCCTACAACACAAGGATCAAAAATACTTTCTAAAAAGCCCGGCAATGGTGCCTTCCAATTCTTCATCCATAACAACAACAAATTTACTAATAAAAGCTGAATTCCTGTAGTGAATGTACAAATGATGGTAAATTTGCAATCTGCCATAAGGTCTTAACTGTTTTCCCCTTATCTTCAGCTTTTTGATCTATTTTTTCTAGCCAGGATGGCTTTTTTTCTTTTTCTTCCATAGAATCACCTAAACTATATGTTAATTATTATGATTATATCATAAGGGGGCTAGAAAAAAAAGAAAAATGCATAAGCCATAGCCTATGCATCATCTTTTATTACTTTAACATACCCTTCTCTAAAGCAAGAGTAACTGTTGTGCGGTCACATACCTCACTTGGTCCAAAGTACTGAATAGCACCTGGATAAGTATATGCAGTTTCAACAGCCCACTGTGCTCTATGAGCTTCGAAATACTTGAATGGAGCACCATCAAGCTCAACTAAAGCCTTCTTAATAACTGGCTTGTCTTCACCATGACGTCTTTCCATATTCATCATCTTTGTAATAGGCATACCACCTGCAACCCATTCCTCAGCTGGCTTAGATAGATTAGATACCTTAGATAGGTAGCCATTGAAGCCATACTGAATTAGCATGAATGCATTGTAACCTAAGGAATAGCAATAATCTGCATCAAAGTTAGATGGGAATGCACATCTTCCTTCATAACCGAAGAAATGATGTAGTGCATTGAACTTACCCTTGTAAGTTCCAGCCTTCTTTCTTTCAGCAAGCTTAGCCTTAACTAAAGCACTGAATAGCTTTTCAGACTCAATTAAGGAAACCTGAACGTTACCATGAGGGTCACGCTCTAAGAATAATTGTTGCTGAATAGTTTCAGGTAAAATTTCAAATACAGCAAAGGAAGCAGCAGTTAAGCCCTTCTTAATGAATTCATACTTTTCCTTCCAAGTAGCTAAAGCGTTGAATGCATCAGCCTTTGCACCTGCAAGTAATTCATTGATTTCAGCAATTAATACTGAGAATTCAGGAACGAATTCAACAACACCTTCTGGAATAATTGCAACACCGAAGTTCATACCCTTTTGGCTACGAGCCTCAACAGAATCAGCAATATAATCTGCAATTTGAGATAAGCTCATCTTCTTTGCAGCAACCTCCTCAGAGATTAAGCAGATATTAGGCTGAGTCTCAAGAGCACACTCAAGTGCAACGTGAGAAGCACTACGGCCCATTACCTTAACGAAATGCCAATACTTCTTTGCAGAGTTTGCATCTCTTTCAATATTACCGATAACCTCAGAATAAGTCTTAGTAGCTGTATCGAATCCGAAGGAGCATTCAATATCCTCATTCTTTAAGTCGCCATCGATAGTCTTAGGACAACCAATAACCTGTACGCCAGTATTATTAGCAGCAAAATATTCAGCTAATACTGCAGCATTTGTATTGGAGTCATCTCCACCAATGATAACAATTGCAGTAATACCATGCTTCTTTGCAACTTCAGCAGCAACCTTAAATTGCTCCTTAGTTTCAAGCTTAGTTCTACCAGAACCAATAATATCAAATCCACCAGTATTTCTGTATTCATTGATATATTCATCTGTGAATTCAATATAATCATCATCTAAAAGTCCAGAAGGACCATTCTTAAATCCTAAAAGAACATTATTCTTATCTGTAGCCTTAAGTGCATCATATAAACCACAAATTACATTGTGTCCACCAGGTGCCTGTCCACCAGATAGAATTACACCTACAACCTGCTTTTTAGCTAAAGATGTATTCTTGCCCTTTTCGAATGTAATTTCCTTTTCGCCATAAGTATTAGGGAATAATGCCTTAATCTTCTCCTGATCTGCAACAGATTCAGTAGGTAAGCCTTCCTTAACACAAATATCAGCAATACCATTTCTTAACATTCCAGGTAGCTTTGGAGTGTATTGATATCTTGCCTTTTGAAGTGGTGATAAATTCTTCATCTTATTTCTCCTTTAATAAATGTATTTTTTAACCAAATGTATTATATCACTTAATTTCAAAGATAAAAAGTATTAAATACTTTGTATCACTAAAATTAAATATTAAAAGTGTTTTCATGCTTTTAAAGGGCTCTATTTCATAATCTAATACTTATTTTATCTCTCTATTAAATGGAATCGAATAATTATCTTTCCAAGGCTTAATTTCTTCAAAATCCTTAGCTGCCTTTAAAACCATTTTTTCTTCAAATCTCTTACCAATAATTTGCATACCTACAGGTAAATTATGAGATGCCAATCCTGCAGGAATAGAAATCGCTGGATAGCTTACAAAATTAACCAAATAGGTTTGACACCAGCCAATTAAGGAATCCACTTTTTTACCATTGATTTCTTCTGGTCCCTTTGTAAAGCCCTTTGGATTATTTTTTACAGGAAGACAGCAACTAACTGGTGAAAGAATTAAATCATATTTTTTAAATACATCCTCAAAATTATCTAAAATATCCGTTCTAGCTAAATTGAATTCATATAAATCCTCAATACCTAAATGATCACAAACATTCTTATAATAAATGAATTCCTCTGGGAAATCCTCTAAATGATCCTTAAAATAATCCACTCCCTTTTCCTTTTGGTGATTAAGATCTAAAGCACAATCGATTGTAATTCCCTTGCTCCAAAGAGATGCAAATTCAATTGCTGTATGCTTAAAATTAAAATGAACCTCTTCAACACTATAGCCCTTTTCTTCAAAGCGTTTAGCTGCATCATAGACGATTTTCTTTACTTCTTCATCTACCTCAAATAAATCAAAATCATAGGTAAAACCAATTCTTAAGGCATGATTTTCTTTTATATAGCTATCTATATCTTCATTTCGTCTTAATACCATATTATTATATGGATCCTTAGGCTCTACCTTTGCCATAAGCTTATATAAGGCAATTGCATCACTTACTGTTTTGACTAATCCACCACCAACACAATATGGATGGGATGCAGAATATGCATCTGGTCTACTATATAATGGAATAGAACCAAAGCCTGCCTTAAAGCCTACCAAATTACAGCAGGAAGCAGGTACTCGAATGGATCCTCCTGCATCTCCACCCTCTGAAATAGGCAGTAAGCCATCCGCAACTGCAGCTGCACTACCACCAGAGGAGCCACCAGCATTATATAACGTATTAAATGGGGTAGAGGTTGCGCCATACATCTTGTTATCCGTTGTTCCACTAAAGCCATAGGATGGGGCATTCGTTTTACCAACAGCAATACCTCCCTCTTGTTCCATCACTTCACAAAATAAGCTGTCG
>JAFPIE010000224.1 GCA_017388605.1 Acholeplasmatales bacterium
GGTCTTAGACATGCCAAACCCTCAGAACCAATAATAACAGCTAAGGATAGACTAGGATCTATTTCACTACTTCTTATGGTACCCATTGCATCGGTACCACAAATCCAAAAGCCATTTTCCTTTAATGTAGTAATGGCTTGATTTAAGGAATTAACATAAACAATTTTGGTATATTCTATAGCTCCTGTAGATACATGGGCTGCAACCTCAGTGACTAAAACACTTCTATTCTTTGGTAATATAACCATATCAAAGCCAAAGGCATCAACGCTTCTTAGAATTGCACCTAAATTATGAGGATCCTGAATTCCATCTAAAATAAGAACTCTTCCTTGATCCTTTTTGAAGGATTTTATAAAGCCTTCATCATAGATTTTATAATCCTCTCTATATGCTCCATAGCCTTGGTGAGATGTACCAAATTTCATATCCATTTTTTGTTTTGTTAATACTTCATATTTATAGCCCTTATCACTTAGTAAGGATAAAATATTCTTATCCTTTTTTGTTTGATTATCTTCGATAAATACTTCCATTTGTGCTTTTGCACGAATGGCTTCATAAACGCAATTTTTGCCATATATTTTAATCATTTCATCACCATCTTAAGGATGCAACTGGTAAAGCATCTATATAATCTCATACAATTTAAGATTATTATATCATTTTTTTTGAATATTGCGAGAATAATTCTCTTTTATAAGTGTTTAGTATAACTTGTATTTTACACCCCACTTTGATATAATTTAAAAGTATTTAAATTAATTGGAGGTATATATGGCTGATTTAAATTTATCTGAACAAGAAATTGTTAGAAGAAACAAGTTAGAAAAGTACAAAGAATTAGGCCTAGATCCATTTGGTTCTGCCTATATGCAAAAGGATAAAAGTAGCGATATAAAGAAAAAATATGAAGGCTATAGTCATGAGGAATTAGAGGAAATGAATGTTCCTTGCCAGGTTGCAGGAAGAATTATGTTCATCCGTAAGATGGGTAAGGCATCCTTCTTCTCTATTCAGGATAGAGAAGGAAAGATCCAAGTATATATCCGTAAGGATGTTGTTGGTGATAGCCAATATGATCTATTCAAGATGGCAGATATTGGAGATATCGTTGGAATTAAGGGTAGTGTTATGAAAACACAAACTGGTGAGGTTACCATTAAATGTCTAGAATATACTCACCTAGTTAAGGCATTAAGACCACTTCCTGAAAAGTTCCATGGATTAACTGACGTTGAGGAAAGATATAGACGTAGATATGTTGATTTAATCATGAATGAGGAAGCAAAGAGAGTTGCAATCCAAAGACCAAGAATCATTCGTGCTATGCAGGAATATTTCGATTCAAAGGGATTTATTGAGGTTGAGACTCCAGTTTTACAAAACATTCAGGGTGGTGCTTCTGCAAGACCATTCATCACTCATCATAATGCACTTGATGCTGATTTCTATTTAAGAATCGCAACAGAATTACATTTAAAGAGATTATTAGTTGGTGGACTTGAAAGAGTATATGAAATTGGACGTATCTTCCGTAATGAGGGTATGGATAAGACACATAACCCAGAATTCACTACTGTTGAATTATATGAAGCATATGGCGATTTATCTAGCATGATGGATTTAAACGAGGGTGTAATTCGTTTTGCTGCCGATAAGGTTATTGGCAAGGAGCAATTCAAAAATCCATTCGACCCTGAAGGAGATTTAATTGATATTTCTAAGCCATTTAGAAGAGTTACAATGTGCGAATTAATTAAGGAAAAGACTGGCGTTGACTTTAAGGCAAACCATTATACTCTAGAAGAAGCTAAGGCATTAGCTAAGGAGCATAATGTACCACTAGAGCCTCACTTCACTGTAGGTCATATTATCAATGCGTTCTTTGAGGAATTCTGTGAATCCTCATTAATCCAGCCTACTTTCCTAATGGGACATCCAATCGAGATTTCTCCACTTACAAAGAAGGATCCAGAGGACCCAAGATTCGTTCAAAGATTTGAGCTATTCATTGGTGGACATGAATTCTCTAATGCTTATACAGAATTAAATGACCCAATCGATCAAAGAGAAAGATTTGAAGAGCAAATGAAGGAAAAGGAATTAGGTAACGATGAGGCTAACGGTATGGATGTTGACTTCCTAGAGTCTCTAGAATACGGTATGCCTCCTGCAGGTGGTATCGGTATTGGTGTTGACCGTTTAGTTATTTTCTTAACTGAATCTACAACAATTCGTGATGTTATCCTATTCCCTCAGATGAAGACAAGATAATGCAAGACGTAATGGATATATATGAGGACTATGCCTCTTGGAAAAAAGAAAATAGTCATCTCATTCAAACACTTGTAAACAAAAAAAGCAAAGCTATTGTAAGATTTTCCTGTGTCATTGCGGTAGTGGATTACCTATATCATAGACATGAAGATGGTAAAAAGCTATCCGAAGATGAGGAGGTAATCTTTTCAACAGGCTTTGATTATATATATGATTCCTTCATGATGATCGATAACATATTACAAAGTGATTTTAATGGGGATATCGATTTAATGGAGACTTGTAGCCAAACCATTAATCTTCTTCTTTACATCAATGACTTTGAATCTGAAATTTCATCTTCTGGTAACGAAGATTTAAAAAA
>JAFPIE010000225.1 GCA_017388605.1 Acholeplasmatales bacterium
AAGTTATATTGTATTCTGATAAATATAAAGAACAATATATAAATCTTCATTTAAAGGATACATATTGGACAGGAGATAAGGTATTAACAGCATTTGATAAATTTAGAGTTATATTAGCTATAAAAGACAATAAGGTAGTTGGATATATTGATATAACTCATAAATATGAAGAAAATGAGCCATATGATGTATTTGTTAAAGAAGAATATAGAAATATGGGTATAGCGACAGATATGTTATCATATGCTATAGAACTAGATAAGAATAAAAGAATTATGCTACTTGTTGATATAGACAATGAAATAGCAATTCGATTATATGAAAAGCTTGGTTTCAAAAAAGTAAAAGGAAATAATATAACAGCCCATTTAAAAATAAAATAGCCATAGACGCTATGTATCCGAACCATTTTCTGGATGTGGCTTATTTAAAGGATAAAATAAAAATGTGGTTCGGCTGTTACCCCCATGGTTTACCATCTTAACAATTCAGCCACTCTAAAATTTGAGGTTGTTTTTAGGTTGGTAACAACCAATTGTTTTAAGAATTAAAAAAGGAAATCATTCCCCTCCCAATAATGGGTTGGTCGATTTCCTTTTTTCTTATTTGTTTATCTTTTCTTCAAATTTGTTTTTATAGGATTCCTTCGGTACATCTATTGGATATTTACCTGAAAAGCATCCATCGCAGAAATGACATTTGGAATTCTCTGCAAGATTATGAGCTCCATCTAAGGATAGATATGCTAATGAATCCGCTCCAATAACCTTAGCTATTTCATCGGTTGATTTATATTTACATGCAATTAGGTTTTCTTCTGAATCAATATCTGTTCCAAAATAGCAAGGATGCTTAAATGGTGGTGCGGATATTCTTAAATGAACCTCTTTTGCACCATTATCCTTTAATAGTTTGATAATATGGGCACTTGTCGTACCTCTTACAATGGAATCATCGATTAAGATTACTCTTTTGTTTTCTATTGTTTCTTTGATTACATTTAGTTTTATTTTTACAGTAATATTTCTTTCTTCCTGTGTTGGTTTAATGAAGCTTCTACCCATGTATTTGTTTTTCACAAAACCAACGCCATATGGAATCTTAGATTCTAAGGCATATCCAATTGCAGCATCAATTCCTGAATCAGGTACACCAATGACAATATCTGCATCAACAGGAGATTCCTTGGCTAGTATTTTTCCTGCATTTAATCTAGCTTTATGAACGGATGTGCCTTCAATGATTGAATCTGGTCTTGCAAAATAAATGAATTCAAAAATACATAAGGAAGAAGATGCATTTGGAAGAAAATCCGATTTAATTCCCTCTTTTGAAATGGTTAGTATTTCTCCTGGTTTAATATCTCTTATTATAGTTCCATTAACAGCATCAATAGCACTAGATTCACTTGCAACAATGTATCCTCCTGTTTGTGTTTTACCAAGGATGAGCGGTCTGAATCCATTTTTATCTCGAAACGCAATAAGCTTTTGGGATGACATAGCAACGCAAGAATATGCGCCTTTAATTTCCATCATGGCATTTTTTATAGCTTCTTCGATGGATTTTGTTTTTAATCTTTCCTTTACAATTTGATATGCAATATCCTCTGTGTCTGAGGTTGCTCTAAAAATAGCACCTTCAAGCTCAAATTTATGCCTTAATTCCTGTGCATTTGTTAAATTACCATTATGCGCTAAAGCTAGATTTCCTTTAATATGATTTACAATTAATGGCTGAATATTGTTCATGTTATTTCCACCAGTAGTAGAATACCTTACATGACCTACAGCCATATTCCCCATTCCAAGGTTTGTTAGGCTTTCTTTATTAAAAACATCCCCAACTAAACCAATTCCTTTATGATATCTCATAATGCCATCATCGCATACAGCAATTCCACATGCCTCTTGTCCTCGATGCTGTAATGCAAATAAGCCTAAATAGGTTATATCCCCAACCATTTTAGGCTTTGGCTCAAATATTCCAAAAACTCCACATTCCTCATGTATTGAATTAAACATATAATAAACCTCTATTTTCCACTATTACCATAATTCTTTAAAACTCTTGCAGAAGGATCATTTACATTACATCCCTCCCAGTTTTTATTTGGCATCCAAAAATCCTTTACCATTTGACTTTGGTTTGGATAGTATTTTTCAAAGATTTCTCTATATAATAAGGATTCCTTTGTGAAAGGCTTCGCATGATAATATTTATTAGATAGTGCTATAAATTCTTCATCTGTGTAGTATTTATTTGCATATTCCTTTAAATAATCAACCATAGAATGTCCTACAGCATCAGAAAATGCAGCTTTATCTCTTAATAGGATATCCTTTGGTAATATATTATCCTCTTCAAAGGCATGTCTTAATAGGTATTTTCCCATATTGTATTTATTTAACTTTAATTCAGGGTCAATCGCCATAACATATTTAACAAAATCTAAATCTCCAAAGGGTACTCTTGCTTCAAGCGAGTTTACGGAAATACATCGATCGGCCCTTAATACATCATACATATGTATTTCATGTATTCTTTTGATTGCTTCCTTTTGAAATTCTATGGCGTTTGGTGCGTAATCTGTATATTTATAACCAAATAATTCATCCGATATTTCACCGGTTAATAAGACTCTAATATCTGTAGTTTCATGAATTTTTTTACATATTAGATACATACCAATAGAAGCACGAATCGTTGTAATATCATAGGTGGCTAATGATTTTATAACAAAATCTAAGGAATTGAATATATCATCCTTTGTCATAAGGATTTCGTGGTGATTTGAACTAATATAATCTGCAACCCTTTTTGCATATTTTAAATCAATTGCATCAATATCCATTCCAATAGCAAAGGTTTCTATTTTTTTATTTAATAGCTTTTGGGATATAGCACAAACCAAAGAAGAATCTAATCCACCAGATAATAGGAATCCTATTTTTGCATCTGCATCTAATCTTTTTTCTACGCCCTTTATTAATTTATCATGGATATTCTTACATATTGTATCTAAGGAATCATTAATAATTGTATTTACTTTTGTTACATCATTATAGCAAACAAACTCTCCATTTTTATAATAATGCCCTGGGGGAAAGGGATAGATTTTATCTGTTAGACCCATTAGGTTTTTAGGCTCAGATGCAAAGATGATTTTTCCATTTGAATCATATCCATAATAAAGAGGTCTAATTCCAATAGGATCTCTTGCAGCAATCATTTCTTTTGTATTTGCATCATAAAGGATTAAGGCAAATTCAGCATCTAGCATTGAAAAGAAATCTAATCCATATTCCTTATATAATGGAAGAAGAACTTCGCAATCGGAATTGCTTTTGAAGGTATATCCTTTTTTTATTAGATTATCCTTAATTTTTTTGAATCCATAGATTTCTCCATTACAAACCAAATATGTATTGTTTAGATGAAATGGCTGCATACCAATTTCAGTTAATTCCATAATTGCAAGCCTATGGAATCCTAAATAGCAATCATTGATTGTTATTATTTTAGACATATCAGGACCCCTAGATATTGTCTTATCGAATCCCTCCTTAAATGCCTCTAGAGGCATTTTTCCTAAATATCCCATTATAGAACACATAAATAATACTCCTTTTATAAAACAGTTAAGTGTGCCTATAGAAATAGGGCACACTTAATTTTATTTATTCAACATCTAATAAGGCATCAGGACCAGTTTCGCCAGTTCTAACCTTAACAACATCCAAGCAGTTATATACAAAGATTTTACCATCACCGATGTGACCGGTATATAATATCTTTCTTGCAGATTCAATAACCTTTGATGCAGGTATATTTGCAACTACGATATCTACTTGAATCTTTGGTAATAGGGTTGGCTCAATTTTAATTCCACGATAATATTCTGGAGCACCCTTTTGGATACCGCATCCCATAACATGAGATACGGTCATACCTGTAATACCAATACTCATGAGCTCATTTTTAAGAGCTTCAAACATTCTTTCCTTACAAATGATCTCAATTTTTGTGATCGTTTTATCTCCAGGCTTAATGTTATCTACTTGAGGCATAGTTTCAACTTTTATTGCTTCAGAAGCAGGTACATCCCCTGTGACCTGTAATACTGCATCTCCATAATCAAAGGATTGAGGAGCCATTTGGAATCCTGCATATGCAGTTACTAATCCATGCTCGGTTAAATCTAATCCTCTAATTTCTTCCTCAGGTGTAGCTCTTAGGAATGGAGTTACACCATCATGTCTTTTGATTAGCTTCATTACACCAAAGATTAAGAATGCCCATGCGGCAGTCCAAGCACATACGGCTAGGATACCAATGGTTTGAATTCCAAGCTGAGCGAATCCATGGCCATAGAATAATCCTGTGTTTGTTGAGAATAATCCACATGCAAATGTTCCCCAAACACCATTTAGGAAATGTACAGAGCATGCACCAACAGGATCGTCAATGTGACAAACCTTATCGAAGAATTCAACACCAAACGTTAATATAAAGCCTGCAACAATACCAATAGAAATAGAACCAATAATATCTACTCTTGCGCAGCCTGCGGTAACCGCAACTAAGCCAGCTAATGAGCCATTTAGTGTCATAGAAACATCTGGCTTTCCATTTCTAATCCAAGTTATCATCATTACAGTAACTGTTGATAGTGATGCAGCAATTGTTGTTGTCATGAATACCTGGCCCATGCCCTCATATCCATCCCAGGATGTACATGCTGCTGGGTTGAAGCCATACCAACCAAACCATAGAATGAATACACCTAAAGCACCAATTAATACATTATGTCCTTGAATTGCATTAATCTTTGTAATCTTTCCATTCTCGTCCTTAACATATTTTCCAATTCTTGGTCCTACCATCCATGCACCAATTAAAGCGGTTAAACCACCAACCATATGGATAGAACAAGAACCGGATAAATCGATAAATCCTTGTGCGGTTCCATTCATTAATCCCCAATTTATAGCGAGCTGTTGTAACCATCCATTATTTCCGACTCCCCAGTTCCAATAGGCTTCTACTGGATATACAATAGCGGAAATAATCATAGAATAAATACAATATGCTTTAAAATTTGTTCGTTCTGCCATTGCACCAGAAACGATAGTAGCAGTAGTAGCACAGAATACTAAATTAAAAATGAAATCGGTCCATCCAGCCCATGAAGCGCCCTCGCCAAACATTCCTTTATAGACTTGACCAACATCTCCAAATAGCCCACCTGCAAGTGCATTTTCTGCACATAGAATAGGCCCACCAATTAAAATGAATGTGATTGTACCCAAGCAAAAATCCATTAGGTTTTTCATAGTAATATTACCTGTGTTTTTTGCTCTTGTAAAACCAGCCTCACACATTGCAAAGCCTGCTTGCATAAAGAAGATCAAGGCAATAGCAATGAGTTTCCAAATCTGATAATCCCACATAAATAATCCCTCCAAAAACTTCTATTTTACGCTATATAGCAAATCGCCATAGGATGGCACTGGCCAATATTTTCTATCCATATCTACTTCAATAGAATCAATGATATCTCTAGCCTCTTCCATTAGAGGAAGAACTTTTTCTCTATAATACATAGAAAGCTCAGTACAATCCTCAATATCCTTAGTATGCTCTAATACCTTTTCTAGATTAATTTTTGTATCATATGCATTCTGAAGTCCATCAGAAATCTTAATTAATAGCTCAAGCTCATAGGTAGTATTTACACCAAGAGATTTCTTTATAGATAAGGATTCAGCTAATTTCTTTGTGTAGTCTGATATGGCAGGTAAATAATCCTTATTTAGCATATCTAAGCATGTTAATGCTTCAATGTTTACAATTTTTGAATAATGCTCCTGTCCTATTTCATATCTTGCATGAATTTCATTTAAAGTATAAATGTCATGAGATGTAAACAAATGGATATTTTTATCATGAAGATAATATTGTAATGCCTCAGGTGTTGATTTTAAATTCAATAAGCCTCTTTCTTTAGCTTCTTTTACCCAAGCATCATCGTATCCATTGCCATTAAAGATAATTCTCTTATGGTTCACAATGGTTTCACGAATTAGATCATGTAACTCCTGATTAAAGTCTTTAGCCTTCTCTAATCGATCAGCAAATTGCTTTAATTCCTCGGCAACTGCAGTATTTAGCATAATATTTGCACAAGAAATGGAATCCGATGAGCCTAATGCTCTAAATTCAAATTTATTACCAGTGAATGCAAAAGGAGAGGTTCTATTTCTATCTGTTGTATCCTTTGGTAGAGGAGGTAATACATCTGCTCCAATCTTTAGGAATGTCTTACCATTTGTTTTTAATGGACTTCCAGATTCTATAGAATCAATGACAGCCTGTAAATCAGAACCTAAGAAGATGGAAATGATTGCAGGAGGTGCCTCGTTTGCACCTAAACGGAAGTCGTTTGAAGCACTTGCAACAGAGATTCTTAATAAATCCTGATATTCATCAACGGCTTTAATAACAGAAACTAAGAATAATAAGAATTGTGCATTCTCACTTGGAGTATCACCAGGCTCTAGTAAATTTATTCCAGTATTCGTAGATAATGACCAGTTATTGTGCTTACCAGAACCATTAACTCCCTTAAATGGCTTTTCATGTAATAAGCAAACAAGATTATGCTTTTTTGCAATTCTTTGCATTGTTTCCATAGTGATTTGATTGTGGTCTGCAGCAATATTTGTTGTCGCAAATATTGGAGCTAATTCATGCTGTGCTGGTGCTACCTCATTATGCTCAGTTTTAGCAAGAATACCTAATTCCCATAATTCTTGATTTAAATCATTCATGAAAGCTTGAATCCTAGGCTTGATAGAACCAAAATAATGATCATCAAGCTCCTGCCCCTTTGGTGCCATTGCACCAAATAAGGTTCTACCTGTATAAATTAAATCCTTACGCTTTTCGTATACTTCCTTATCAATTAAGAAATATTCTTGCTCAGGTCCTACCGTTGTTTTAACGGAAGTAGCACTTACTCCAAATAGCTTTAAAACTCTTAATGCTTGCTTATTCAAAGCCTGCATAGATTTTAATAATGGAGTCTTTTTGTCTAGTGCTTCACCACCATAAGAGCAGAATGCCGTTGGAATGCATAAGCATTTATCCTTAATAAATGCATAAGATGTTGGATCCCATGCGGTATATCCTCTAGCCTCACATGTAGCTCTTAAGCCTCCCGATGGGAAGGATGATGCATCAGGCTCTCCTTTAATTAATTCCTTACCCTTAAATTCCATAATGATCGATCCATCTTCCTCTGGAGAGATGAAGGAATCATGCTTTTCTGCAGTAGAACCAGTCATAGGCTGGAACCAATGTGTGTAATGTGTAGCTCCATTTTCAATTGCCCAATCCTTCATTGCTTGCGCAACAGAATTTGCAACGCTAATGTCTAATTCACTGCCTTCATTAATTGTCTTCTTTAGTTTTTTGTATACATCCGAAGACAATTTTGATTTCATTACTTTGTCGTTAAAAACACGACAGCCAAAGTAATCTGTAACTTGTTTCATATAAAATCCCTCCTAAAAAATAAAAGGGCAAGAGGGCCTTAATAACTTGGCCTCCTTGCCTTTATGCACCCATTATAAACCTCTAAAATTCGCTTGTCAATGTGTTTTTGAATAAAATTTTGCACATAAAGCGTTTTAAATTCAAAAACTAGGCAAAATTAGACTTTATGCACGAACAAAATTCAAAAAAAGTTAAAAAAATAAAATATTTGTATTGATAATATGAAGAAATGGTGCTAAACTCTTTGTATATTTGATAAGAAAACGGCATTATATCAAATTATATTTCAAATTTTAATGATTTTTTGTTTTAAATTCACAAAAAAGGAAGTGGCATTTTATGAAAAGCATGGATAAAATTCATATAACTATACTATCGGATTTAAATAATTTCAAAAAGAATATGTATTCTATTATTTCTTTATTGCCACTAAAGGGAGTTTTAAGCTCTACCATAGATTCTATCTATGAAATTGGAACTTGTGTTGATGAAAAGAGAACAAATGTAATCATTATAAATAAAACCGTTTATACGAAAGAGGAAATAGATTATTTATTAGCCCTAGATTATAAGGACATATCTATTGTTATGATTATTGATTCATATTTTAAGTATGAACCATTCTATCTTAACTTTGATAAAGGATTTATTACGATAAGAAGACCAATAAGCATAAATAAGTTCTTGGAGGTATTAAAAATAGCCTTATATGGAAGCATAAAAAAGAAAAAGACTTTGGATTATGAAAAAATAAGAGCATTAGAGTTTGCAAAGACAATTCTAGTTGTATATGAAAAAATGTTTGAGGAGGAAGCTCATAAATATGTTGAAATGATGGCAATGAACCAAAGAGTTTCACTCTATGATGCTTGTATAGATCTTATTGTTAAGTATTTGTTGGAAAAGGAGAATATAGCTTATGAACATAAAAATAAATTCTAATTTTGATCAATTATCTGAAAATTATTTGTTTTCAGAAATCAATAAAAGAGTAGCAAAATATAAGGAATATAATCCTGATGCAGATATTATTAAGCTTGGAATTGGAGACGTTACCTTACCTTTAGGTAAGAATGTTATTGAAGCATTAATCAATGCATCAAATGAAATGGGGAAGAAGGAAACATTTAGGGGCTATCCACCAGAATATGGATATAGCTTTTTAAAGGAAGCAATCTTGAAGTATTATAAAAGATTTCATGTGGATTTAGATTTAAATAGTGTTTTTATTTCTGATGGTGCGAAATCTGATTTAGGAAATATAGTGGATATTTTTGGAGATAATCCGATTTATATTCCTAATCCTGTATATCCAGTTTATTTAGATTCCAATCTAATGAGTGGAAGAGACATATACTATATGGTTGGAAGTGAGAAAAACAATTTCTTACCACTACCTAAGGATAATATGAAGGAATCTAGTATTATTTATTTATGCTCACCGAATAATCCGACAGGTAGTGCATATAATTATGATGAGTTAAAGCTATGGGTAGATTTTGCAAGAAAGAAAGGCTCTTTAATCATTTATGATTCAGCCTATGAGGCTTTCATAAATGATAATGATAAGCCTCATTCAATTTATGAAATTGAAGGTGCAAAGGAATGCGCAATTGAAATATGCTCATTTTCTAAGCAAGCAGGATTTACAGGCTTAAGATGCGGCTTTACTATTATTCCTTTAGAATTAGAATCTGAGGGGGTAAA
>JAFPIE010000226.1 GCA_017388605.1 Acholeplasmatales bacterium
AAGATTTTATAAAATTCATTAGAAATTGTCAAATTTCTATCCAAAGCATAATAAAAGGGGCATTTAAAATGCCCCATTCATTCGTCTTATTCAACTGCAATAATGTAAGAATAAATATCCTGATTACCATCGATGATTTCAACATCAAGGTTTTTATTAATTTCAAGACACATTTCTTCAACAAGAGCCTTTTCCTCTTCTGTAACATCCTTACCACAGAAGAAGGTTGCGATTTCAGATTCCTCATCAATCATCTTTTCAAGTAAGCCCTTAACAGCATCCTTTTCTTCCTTAACAGAAACGATGATTTCACCATCGGCAATACCCATATAATCACCAGCGACAATCTTTACGCCGTTGATTTCAGTATCACGTACAGAATATGTAACCTCACCAGACTTAACATGGGCAATAGATTCACCCATAGCTTCAAGATTCTCTTCCATTGTAGCCTCAGGATTATAATTGATTAGGGATGCATATCCCTGTGCGATTGTCTTAGCTAGGATTACCTCAACCTTAGATCCTCTAACCATACCTGCAGCCTGCTTAGCTGCCATTACGACATTACCATTATTAGGGATGATAATTACATTCTTTGCGTTGACTGCCTTAATTGCAGATACGAATGCCTCTGTAGATGGATTCATTGTCTGTCCACCCTCGATGACATAATCTACGCCTAATTCCTTGAATGTATTTACAATACCATCACCGAAGCATACAGCGATTAGAGCGAATTCCTTCTTTGGCTCATTTGCCTTTGGAGCTTCAGGTGCCTTTGCGCCCTTTGCACCTTCTTCTAAATGAGAATGCTGTAAATGCATGTTTTCAATCTTTAATGTTTGGAACTCACCAGACTTTTGAGCGATTTCAAGTACACGACCTGGACGGTTTGTATGAATATGTACCTTTACGGTCTTTGTATCTCTAATTACAACTAAGGAATCACCAAGTAAGGATAATGTAGCTGTAAGCTCACGCTCCTCAAATGTATCTGGCTTTCTTAAGTCTAAAATAAATTCTGTGCAATAAGCGAATTTAATTTCTTGTGCGGCATCACTTGCTTCATCCTCCTGTGGCTTAGCTTC
Source organism: Acholeplasmatales bacterium (assembly GCA_017388605.1). The sequence goes on from JAFPIE010000226.1 coordinate 1,092, forward strand.
CTTAGCCTCAAGGATTTCGCCCTTTAATGCCATTAACATACCTTCAATAATCTTACAGAAGCCAGCTCCACCGGAATCTACAACTCCAGCTTCCTTTAATACTGGTAAAGGCTCTGGGGTATTTGCCAAAGTCTTTTCAGCCTCATTGTAATAGAATTCAAGTAATGCATCAATTGTATCAAATTCATTCAAATGAGATTCTGTATTTTCTGCAGCCTCACGAACTACAGTTAAAATTGTACCCTCTACTGGTGCCATAACTGCCTTGTAGGCAATCTTTCTACCAGAAAGAAGACAGTTCATAAATTCTTCGATAGTAAGATAGTTATGCTGGATTTCCTTTAATCCTACATAAATACCTCTAAAAAATTGGGATAAGATTACTCCTGAATTACCTCTAGCTCCCATTAACGCACCACGAGATAATACCTTTGCATTTTCAATAATTGAGCTTGATTCGCAATTTTCTAATTCTCTTACACCAGATGTAATTGTCATAGACATATTTGTTCCTGTATCACCATCTGGTACTGGGAATACGTTTAATGCGTCAACCTCAGCATGATTGTTCTTAAGATTAATTGCTCCGTTAATCACCATTTTCTTAAACAGATCAACATCTATTTCCTTAACACTCATGTTTTTCCTCCTATTATATAACTATATATTCTAGCAGATTCCTCTGCGTTTCCTTTTAATTCAAACTATGATTTTTACAAAAATCATAAAAAAAGAACAATTATCGTTATCATCCTTTCCTGTATTATTCTAGTCCTATAGTCTATTTAAAACTGCGAATAGAATATACACTACTAGTAATAACATTTATAACACTTTTTTCATTAGTTGTCAATGAAATGAAAAAATGGGCAAACATTTTCAATATGTTTAGTCTTTTCTTCAATTTATTAAAAATAATTTCAAAAAAAACTTGAATTCATATATGAACTATGGTAAATTATTAAGGCTGAATTAAAATAAGTCTAAGGAGGGAAAGACTATGGCAAAATGTTATGTTACAGGAAAAACAACTGTTACAGGTAACAAAAGATCTCATGCTTTAAATGCTACTCGTCGTACTTGGTAGGATAATCTTCAAACAGTACATATCAAAGACGAAAACGGAAATGTTAAGAAGGTTAAGATTTCTGCAAGAGCTTTAAAGAAGGGAAACATTGAAAGAGCATAAGCTCAAAATTATTGCGCATTTAACAGGCCAAGCCTGTTTTTTTGCTTTTTATAGGACGTAATTTTATATTATATTCTTTAATTTTTCTATTAAGGATAAATATTTTCTATAGGCTGTTCCATAAGGAATGGCCTTTTTTTTAGCATATAAAGTTAAGCTAAAGCCATCTAATATAACAAAGCGGTATAATTCCATATCCTCACTATCCTCTAATAATTTTTCCGATAGGTAAATCATCCCCTTAGAATAATCATTCGTTGCTTCAAGTTCCTCCCTAAAGCTATAGCTTCTTTGATAATAATCATCTTTATGCATCGATTTAATAAAGCTTCTTTTTAAGCATATAGTTAAAAAAGAAAAAAAGGAAAGCTTATAATCTGCATTATATTGCCAAATACAGGTATATAGAACAATTCTACCCTCCTGTATTAAATCATCTATGTTCCAATTATATATACAAACACTATTTGCAATCTTTGTAATATAGGTTTCATACTTTTGGAACATTAGAGCTAATGCACATTCGTTTCCTTCTTTTATTAAATATAAAATTTCATAATCATTGAATTTACTATAATCCATTATTTCTTTAAACAAAGGTCGTGTAATACAATACCTGCACTTACACTTGCGTTTAAGGAATTTACATGACCTACCATAGGTATAGTAATTAAATAATCACTTTGCTTCACTAAGGTCTTAGACATGCCAAAGCCCTCAGAACCAATAATAACAGCTAAGGATAGACTAGGATCTATTTCACTACTTCTTATGGTACCCATTGCATCGGTACCACAAATCCAAAAGCCATTTTCCTTTAATGTAGTAATAGCTTGATTTAATGAATTAACATAAACAATTTTGGTATATTCTATAGCCCCTGTAGATACATGGGCTGCAACCTCAGTGACTAAAACACTTCTATTTTTAGGTAATATTACCATATCAAAGCCAAAGGCATCTACACTTCTTAGGATTGCACCTAAATTATGAGGATCCTGAATTCCATCTAAAATAAGAACTCTTCCTTGATCCTTTTTGAAGGATTTTATAAAGCCTTCATCATAGATTTTA
>JAFPIE010000227.1 GCA_017388605.1 Acholeplasmatales bacterium
ACAATATTCTTGAAGAATTCTATATTGGAATTTAAAAGAATAGAGAAGATGGCATCCAAGAAAAATCATATTGCCATATGGCTCATCATTCTTGGAGTACTATTATTAGTATCTACGATTTTCCTTACAGGATTTTGGAAGGAGGATGGTGTAATTAAGCAGGTTGTAACCTATATTTTAGATATTGCAACCACCGTTACCATTTGGGAGGCTTTGACCATTCTTGTTGTCGATACTACAGAAAGAAGAAGCAAATTAAAAAATATATATTCTAGAGTTAAGTCGATAAGCTTTCAGGAAAAAAACTAGAGATTAAGCACCAAAATGGTGCTTTTTTTTGGACACTTTTCATAAAAACGTATCAAAATTAACATTTATGTATCAAAACACATCTATTGTTTGGTATAATATATATAATGCAGTGCTTTATAGGGGGTAACTATGAAGAAAGACAAGGAAAGAATGAATATTGACCGTTCTATAGAAAATATGGAATCAGGTCTTAATGAAAAGGAAGTATCTATAAGAATAAAGGGTGGATACCAAAATAAATCGATGAAGAAGCTTGAAAAATCTACAGGTGAGATTATTTTCAAGAATACATTCACCTTCTTCAATATTATTTTATTATCGATTGCCGGATTATTCTTAGCTTTTATGCTTATCCTTATGTCCTTAGGTAGACAGGATGTTGTTGATGCACATTTTGGATTCTCTAAATTTGGATTCTTGATTCCTGCAATCATGAATACCTGTGTAGGTACATATCAGGAGATTGCATCAAGAAAAACAATCAGAAAGCTAAGAATTGTAACTAAGGCAAGAAGTATAGCTTTAAGAGGTGGAAATGAGGTTGAGCTTAACGCAGAGGATTTAGTTATCGATGATATCGTATTACTTAAGCCAGGTGAGATGGCAACTGCGGATTTAAGGGTTTTATCTGGTATGGTATTAGTAGATGAATCTATGCTTACAGGAGAAGCCGATTACATTCAAAAGAATGAAGGAGATACCATATTAGCTGGTTCCTCCATTATTGTTGGTTCTGCGAAAGCGATTTGTACTGAGGTTGGTGATGAAACCTATTCTGCAAAGCTTAGTCAAAAGGTTAAAAGTAGTGCAAATCACTCCTCTGAGCTTATAAAGGAAATTGAAAGAATCATGCGATTCCTAACGATTTGCTTGGGCATTGTTACAGTAGTTATCTTTATTACATTGATTATAAAAATTAGTGTTAAGGGTGACCGACCAGAGCTTTGGGATGGTATGACTTTAAGCTTAAATGATCCTGTTGCTTGGGCAAGAATTATGATTACTGCAGGCTCCTATGGTGTTGGTATTATTCCATCAGGATTAATCCTTACTACCTCTGTAACTATGATGATTTCCATTGCATCCTTATCGAAAAAGCAAACTCTAGTTCAGCAGTTATATTCCCTAGAGAATCTTTCTCGTGCAGATACGATTTGTCTAGATAAGACAGGTACCTTAACCGATGGTACTATGATATTAGATGATGTAAGAACCTTCTGTCATTTAGAGGATGTTGTATATCATGTAAGGAATTTACTTGGCTCAAGTGAAAGTAAAAATTCAACTGCAATGGCTTTATTTAATAAATTTGGTGAAACAAAGGATGCACCAATAAAGGAAATTATTCCATTTTCTAGTGTATATAAGTATTCTGGTATTGTATACGATAATGGAGACAGGCTTATTATGGGTGCTCCAGAATATTTATTAGATAAAAATGATAATCGATTATCTATTGTTGATGAGATGGCTCATTTAGGTAAAAGAGTTATTGCTTTAAAGCTAAATGATAAATTGCTATGCTTCTTTATTATTTCGGATCACATTCGTGAATCTGCAAGGGACACCTTAAAATTCTTTAGTGAGAATAATGTAGATGTAAAGGTTATTAGTGGTGATAACCCTATAACTGTATCAAAAATTGCTAAGGATTGTGGTATTCAAAATAGTGATAAATATATTTCCTTAGAGGGTGTATCACTAGAGGATATTCATAATATTGCAACAGAATATACCGTATTTGGTAGAGTATCTCCAGAGCAAAAGGAAGCATTAGTCGTAGCTTTAAAGGATAAGGGACGTAAGGTTGCGATGACAGGAGATGGAGTTAATGATATCCTAGCCCTAAGAAAGGCGGATTCCTCAATTTCCTTTGCTAATGCGACTGAGGCAGCAAAGTCTGTATCTGATGTTATTTTGCTAGACAATGATTTTTCACATTTAAAGGAAGTCGTAGGAGAGGGTAGAAGAGTAATAGGTAATGTACAAAAAACCGCGATTCTATTCTTAATGAAATCTATCGCAATTGTCCTACTTGCGTTCTTTACTATTCCATTATCAAAGGGTCAAATGTGGTTCACAATTGAAAATTCTTATATGCTTGAGGCAACCGTTATTGGTACTGGTGGATTCTTCATTTCTATTTCAGCGGGTAGTAAGGAACCTCTTAAGGGCTCTTTTGTTAAAAATATAAGAATGAAAGCTATTGTTGCAGGATTGCTTGCGGCAGTTGCAATTATTATTCCAATTCTATGCTTTACGATTCCTTCTTATTTTAATCAAGCACCAATTATCAAGGCAGAAAATGTTAAAACAATGATTACAATCTTGCTTACGATTGCAGGCTATGTTGTGCTTTTAACCTTATGCTTACCATTTAAGGGTCAGCAAGCCTTTGCCTTCTTGATTACATTAGTGCCAGGCACAATCTTAGCCTTTGCACTTCCAACCTCCTATATTGGTGGAGACCCAACAGGTCCAGAAATGTTTATAGATAAAACAGGAACCTCCTTTTATAATTGTCAATTCTTCCATGAGCTATTCCAGCCATGGAATGCAAGTGTAATCATGAATTTCTATTCTGATTATAAGAACTATATTGTTCTTGCAATATTTACATTAATCATGTTCCCTGTGTTTGCTCAATTATTTAAGCTATTAGATGTATATATTAATAATTCTTATGATAAAGAATTATCTAAGGCTCAGGTTAGAGCAAAGCGTAAGGAAATCCTTTCAAGGTTAAGAGGAAATAGATTACAAAAGGATTAGAATAAAATAGAACCATATGTTGTACATATGTAAGAAATGTTGTAAAATATAAGGCTTGGTGTATCCAAGCCTATTCTTTTTGGAGGCTATATGACAGAATTAAGGAATTATTATGGACAATTGCTTTATAAAATAGATAGGAATGATATTATGGATTTCTATTATAGAAAGCTATATTTTATAGATAATAATGATATTAAAGAATATAACTCAAGAAAGCTTATCTACCGCATTAAGGGTGATGAAATACAAGACTTCTATGGAAAGATATTATGGCGCTTTGATGGTAAATACTTCAAGGATTATTATGGTAAAATTCTTTATGTATATGATATGGGAGCAATCAAAACCTTTGGTGGCTCTATAGAATATAAAATAATCGACGCAAAGAATAAAATGGAAATTATGGCTCTCTTTGCTTTGTTTGTTGTGAGGTAATGATATGAGTACATTTAGTGAAAAGAACATGGTGGATATAAACCAAATCTATAATGCATTAACGAGTAAAAATAGAACCTATGAGCAAAAGGTATTAGATTTAGCACATTTAGCTGAAAACAGCCTAAATGTTTTAAAAATGAATGATACGATGCTTCATTATTTTGAAACAGGTGCAATCAATGATTTATTTGAAGGTCATGCACCCTATAGACCTAGATATATTATGGTAGATTTTGATGCATTCATGAAAAATGGATCCAAATTTTTAAGGCTTAATCCACCAAAGACCTTTGATGAGGCAATATTTAGTCTAATGACGCTATATCATCATATCCCATCCATTACGAATTTCCCTGTATATTTAGGTAATTTGGATTATTTACTTGAGCCATTTAGTAAGGATTTAGATGATGATACGATAAAAGAAAAGCTAAGATTATTCTTTAATTTTTTAGATCGAACCATTGATGATTCCTTTTGCCACGCCAATATTGGTCCTAAGGAAACAAGAATGGGAAGATTAATTTTGGAAGTAATATCTAACCTAGAGAATACAGTTCCTAATCTAACTATAAAATATAATAAGAAAGAAACGAGTGATTCCTTCTTAAAGCTTGCAATAGATACAAGCTTAAAATGCTCAAATCCAGCCATTTGTAATGATGATTTAAATAAGGATTATTATAATGGGGGATATGGAATATCCTCTTGCTATAATATTTTACCCATTAGAGGTGGCGCATATACACTTACAAGAATTACTCTAACCTGCCTTGCAAGGGAAGCAAAGGATATGGATGATTTTTTAAATCATTTACTTCCTGAATGCTTAGAATGCATTAAGGATTATGAAAATGAAAGAATAAAGTTTCTAGTTGAAAAATCAGGCTTCTTTGAATCTAGCTTTTTAGTTTCTGAGGGATTAATTGATAAGAATCGCTTTGTACCTATGTTTGGTGTAACTGGTCTTGCAGAGGCAGTAAATACCTTACTTAAGGATAAGAATTTAAAATATGGTCGTGATCAAGAAGCAGATGATTTAGGCAACAAAATTATGGATAAAATAAAAGATATTGTATCTAGCTTTAAAGCTCTATATACTCCTTTAACAGAGAATCATTTTATGCTACATGCCCAGGTTGGACTTGATTCGGATACAGGTATCACCTCGGGTGTAAGAATTCCTATTGGGGATGAGCCAGAATCCTTTAGAGATCATTTAATTCATTCTGCAAGATATCATAAATATTTCCCTGCAGGGGTTGGAGATATATTCCCTATTGCAAGTCATGTTAAGCAAAATTTAGATTCCTTAGCAGATATAGTAAAGGGAGCATTCTCTATTGGTGTTCATTATATGTCCTTTTATAGTAGTGATACGGATTTAGTTCGTATTACTGGCTATTTAGTAAAAAGAAGTGAAATGGAGAAATACTTTAAGGATATGGCAGTCATTCATCAAACGACTGCCTTGGGTGCTCTAAATTATAAAGCCAATCATCTTGAAAAAAGAAAGGTGAGAATGGATACATGATAGCCCCTATCAATAAGATTATTGATTTTTCAACCGTAGATGGTATAGGTCTAAGGACAAGTATATTCTTTCAAGGCTGTAATATTTCCTGTCTTTACTGTCATAATCCAGAAACGAATCATTTATGTAATAGCTGTGGGGTGTGTGTTGATGCATGCAAAAATCATGCATTAAGCATAAGGGATTCTAAGGTTATATGGAATAAGGATTTATGTATATCCTGTGATAAATGTATTTCTATATGTAAAAATCATGCATCCCCTAAGATTATGTATTTAACTCCTATGGAGGTATTTGATTCTGTTAAAAGGAATCTTCCCTTTATTAGGGGAATAACTGCCTCTGGTGGAGAATGTATGCTGTATCCCGAATTCATAAAAGAAGTATTTAAGCTTGCTAAGGAATCGAATTTAGGAACATTATTAGATTCTAATGGTATGGTATTATATGAGGATTATGAGGAATTAATGGATTACACGGATGGTGTTATGCTAGATATTAAGGCTTGGGATAAGGAAGTATATAGAAGGCTAACAGGGTATACAAATGAAAATGTAAAAAGGAATTTAGTTTATCTTGCTAAAAAGGATAAGCTTTCTGAAATCCGTATTGTCTATTTAGATTCCTATGTGGATATGATAGATATTTTAAATGGAATTAAGAAATTAATTCCTGATAAATATGAAAATATTAAGCTTAAATTAATTACCTTCAGAAGAATTGGTGTTAAATCTATTTTAAGTGATTATAAATCTCCATCTATAGATACAATGAATCAATTTATGGAATATGCAAAATCCATTGGATTTAAGTATGTGGAATTAAGATAACTTTTTTGGTTATCTTTTTTCTTTTTATTTAAAAACAATGTAAAAAATGATAAAATTATATTTAATGAAAATCAATTTCGGGGGTGCCCTATGAAAAAGAGAAATGGTCAATCAAGCTTTTTAAGAGTGTTTTATTATTCTCACCCTTATTTAGTTATTTTTAATGCATTAATCATTTATAATTTAGTCTTAATTGCGCTTGCCGCATGGCTCATGACATGGCTTATGAGAGATGTCATCGATCAAGCAACCGGAGAAGCCTTAGGCTATAGCATTAGTGCCTATTTAAAGAATTTGGAATACTGTACGGTATTTACAATGAATACAGGAGGTATTTATGATAATGCTCCAGATAGTGTAGTTATTTTGAAGATTATTTTATCTGTAGTACAAATGATTACCTTCACTGGCTCCTTGGTTGGTCTTGCGACATCTATGCTACAGGGTGTATTTGATAGAAGAGCACATAATGTTGGTAAATTAAAATTAAAGAATCATTATGTAATCTTAAACTGGTCTCCTGCGGCTGCAAATCTAATTCGTGAGCTATCCTTTCTTTCAGGTAGAAAAACTGTGGTTGTATTATCTAGTGAATCTAGAGATGAAATCAATGAGCAAATTGATAATATATTCTTAGAAACAGGTACAGAGAGAAAGAATATTACTGTCTTTGTAAAGCAAGGTAAGCCAAGCTCTAGAAAGGCACTTAAGGAAATATCTATTGATAAAGCAAAATCCATTGCTTTATTAGTTCCATCGGATTCTGTAGGTCATACGAATGCATCGGATGTAGATACCTTTAAATTATTAATGGGTATTATTGGTATTACAAAGGAAGCATCGATTGCCATTGAGGCAGTAGATGAGGATACTGTAAAATCTATGGAGGATTTAATTAAAGCCTCCTCTGATTTAAGAGATTTAGAATTAACTATTTTTTCAAAGGGATCTGTTGTTGGTCACATTTTAGCTAAAAGTGCTATCAATTCCTCATTCGCTGATTTATATTATTCTATGCTTACGTATAAGAATGGTTCCTTCTATGAGATTAAAACCAATACAACAGTAGAGGAATCTATGAAATATTATAATGATTGTATTCCTGTATCTAGATATAAGGATGGGGATGAGGAAATGACCTATGCCTTAGCATCTGGTCCTACGAAGGTATTTAAAAGATTAGTACCGAAATCCTATAATAAAGAGGTACCCTTCCAAAAGAAGCTATATTATAATTCCTTTGTGTTATTTGTAATAGGTCAAAACAATAGAAGTGAATCTATTTTAGAGGAGGCTAAGGCCTATACAGAATCGAAATTAGGTAAAATTGATTGTAAGGTATATCCATTTGATTATGATATCAATCAGCTACTTGATGAAATTAATTCTACAAAAAGAAGAAAAAAGATTTTAATTCTATCGGATGAGGATGTAGATAGTGATAATGTAGATGTCAATGTATTTATGACATTATTAAATTTAAAGGCTAGCCATAAGCTATCTAGTGATGTTGAAATATCTGCAGAGCTATTAGATCAATCGAATAAAAGCTCTCTTGCAAGCTTAAATGTTACGAATGTAATTATTTCAAATCAGATGGTTGCCTTATATTTAGTACAATTAATGACCCATCCAAGAAATACGAAATTCTATGAGGGCTTATTATCCTCTAAAACGGATTATAAGGCTTCATCCTTAGATATCGATGTAAGATATGCAGAGGAAATTTTCAATTTAGAAACCCCACTTGAATTCACATCAAGAGGAGAATTCATTCAAGCTGTATATAAATCATCCAATCATGAATATTTACCTATTGGCTTTGTTGGTGAAAAGCAAAAGAAGGGTGCCTTGGGTACAGTTACAGGTGCAATCACCACTGTAGTTGGTAAAACGATTGGCGGAGCTATGGATATTGCCAAGAAGACCATTGGTACCATTACCGATATGGGTGCTGCATTAAATATGGATGAAATTGGTCAGGTTGAGGCTCAAATTGATGTTAATTCTAGAATTCAAATATTGAGTGATCATTTATCTAAAAAGGAAAAAATAACAATTCGTAAGGGTATGATAATTATTTTTATACACTACCCAAGCGATTAAAAATATGATAAAATAAATTATGGAGGAAAAAAAGTATGGAAGAAAATGTAAGAAGCTATGAAGAAAGTTCTAGCAAGCCATTTAGCTTTACTGCAAAGTATTTAGGTCGTTATGTTGTTTTTCAGATAACTATGATTGTTTCTGTTATAGCGTTTATTGCTGCATTTCTTTATGCGGGTATTCGTGTTCAAATCTATGGTACTGAAGTTGCATTTGACGATACTACGGTTGTTATCATTGTACTTTTAGGCGCAATAGGCTTAGGTACACTCATCGCTGCATCCATAGGACAATTCTTTACCAAGAGAAAAATTGGTCAAGTTAATCCTGAGCTTCAAAAGGTTTGGAGTGCAGAGAAGAAAAAGCTAATTGCAAGTGGTGCAAATGCTGTTGCGAATGCTGTATTAAAGGATGGAGTATTCAAGGATGCTGCAAATACAGCAAATAGTATTTATCAAACCATTCAGGCATTTAAGCAAAGAAGAGCTGCAATTAATGGTATTAATATGGAGCTTGAAAGAGCTGGTATGGATGCAGAAGGAAAAGGAAAGGGTGCTTGGATTTCCTTTATTGTAGGTCAAATACTTGCAGTTGTTATTTTACTTTTAGGTGTTGGTTTAATTTTCTTAAGAATTAAGGACATACCTGAGGGAGATCCACAGATTGCGAATATTGGAGCATCTATGGCTTGCTTTGTTTTGGCTGGAATGTTTGCATCCGCATTAATTGATTTATTTGTTTTCACTAAATATTTAAATGATGCAAAGAACTTCTTATTAACAAAGGGTGAATAATTGTATTTATAAAAGGCTTTGGATTTAATCTAAAGCTTTTTCTTTTCTTTTTGAAAAGAAAAGAATATAATAAGCATAGAGTTTTTAAAGGAGTATAAAAAATGAGTGATATTAGAATTCAAGATGATTTATATGAAGCAGTCAATGGCGATTGGCTTAAAACTGCAGTAATTCCAGAGGATCGTCCTATGACTGGTGGATTTTCTGTCTTAGATGAAGATGTAGAAAAGCTATTAATTAACGATTTTAATCTATTAGCTAATGGCCAAAAGAATACCAACATTAAGGAAATGGCATATGCTGTAGAATTATATAAAAAGGTTTTAGATACCAAAAGAAGAAACGAAGAAGGAATTAAGCCTATTTTAAAGGATTTAACCGTTATAGAGTCCATTAAATCTATAGAGGATTTAAATGCATTAGCATTAGATTTCTTACTTAAGGATGTACCACTACCATTCCAAGCTGGCGTTGAGCCTGATATGGGAGATGCAACAAAGAATTCCTTTATTATTTTAGGTCCATCTTTATTCTTACCTGATACAACATATTATGAGGAAGGTAACGAGGCTGGTTTACAGCTTTTAAATGTGTATAAGGATATGGCATCTAAGGCTCTTGCCTTTACCCCTTTATCTAAGGAGGAGCAAGAAAAGTATTTAGAGGATGCTGTTAAATTTGATGGCTTAATTGCAAAATGCGTTAAGAGTCAGCTTGAGTGGGCAGATTATGTTAAGAATTATAATCCAACACCACTTGAAGAGGTTATAGAAAGCTTAAAGCCTTTTGATTTCATGGGAATGCTAAAAAAAGAATATAAGGATGAATTCCCTAAGACTATCGTCGTATATGACCCAAGAGCAATAAAAGAATTTAATACATCTTTTAATCTAGATAATTTAGAGCTTTATGTTCACTGGGCTTATGTAAAATATTTATTAAAATCAGCCTTTACCTTAAGTGAGGAGCTAGCTGAAATTAGTACAATATTTAGAAAAGCATTAATGGGAATTGATGCATCACCAAAGCTTGAAAAGCAAGCATATATGGCTGTATCTAGGGTATATAGTGAGCCTATTGGTGTATATTATGGTAGAGAATACTTCGGTGAAGAAGCAAAGAAGGATATTGTTTCTTTAGTAAAGAAGATTATTGAAATGTATAAGGTTAGAATGAAGAACAATACATTCCTAACAGAAGAGACTAAAATTCAAGCAATTAAAAAATTATCCACTATAGAAATTAAAATGGGATATCCAGATTATATTCATGACCTTTATAGCAAAATGGATTTAAATGAGGATTTATCCTACTATGATTCCATGGTAAAGGTTTCTATCTTAAAATCTATGGATAATTTAGAGAAGCTTAATAAGAAGGTTGACCGTACAGAATGGGCAATGCCAGGCCATATGGTAAATGCTTGCTACAACCCATCTGCAAATGATATTACCTTCCCAGCTGCAATTTTACAAAAGCCATTCTATTCAATTCATCAAACTGTTTCTGAAAACTTAGGTGGAATTGGTGCAGTTATTGGTCATGAAATCTCTCATGCATTCGATAATAATGGTGCACAATTCGATGAAAATGGTAATATTAAGAATTGGTGGAAGGAAGAGGATTACCAAGCCTTCCAAAAGCTTACTAAGGATATGATTCAACAATTCGATGGTATTCCGTTCCTAAGTGGTAAGGTCAATGGAGAATTAGTCGTATCTGAAAATATCGCCGACAATGGTGGTATGGCAGTTACTCTAGCTATTATGCATGAAATTCCTAATACAGATTTCAAATTATATTTTGAAAACTGGGCTAAGATTTGGTGTATGAAGGCAAAGGAGCAGTTTACATTATATCTATTAACGAATGATGTCCATTCTCCTGCAAAGCTTCGTGCAAATATTCCACCTAGAAACTTTACAGAATGGTATCAAGCATTCGATGTAAAGGAGTCCGATTCTATGTATATTGAACCAAAGAAGAGAATCGTGATTTGGTAAAAGATGCATTATATATGTTTGGATTGTAATTACGAATTTAATGCTTATCCTATAGCTCATACGCATCAGGGATTATTTGTACAAATGGGTTGTCCTATTTGTCTTAAGGCGCAAGCACAAAAAAAGGTTTGCCCAAAATGTGGTTCTATAAACCTCAAGCAAACCCTAAAGAATAAATAATTCATTATTCCCCTCTTAGAGGGGAATTTATTTTTTTTGAAAAATTATGAAAAAGTTATAGTATAATAAGCATAAGAGAGAACATATTGAAAATTGAATATATCTAGTTATGAAAAAGTATGGTACAATAGAATACCTTGAGGAGGATATATGAAAAAGGTATTTTTTATCATTTCAATTGCTATAAATTTAATATTGGTCGTATTGGAGATTTTGGTTTCTATACAAGGTATTTTCCAATTTATGACGATAGAAGAAGAAAAGCATGAATGGTATAGATCCTTTACCTATTATACTTTAGATTCAAATATTGCCTTATGTATTGGTTCTATTTCCATTTTAATTGCTTCCATTTTAAGTAAAAATGGAGGGAAGAATAAGGTGTTTTATCTTTTGAAATTCTTAGGTGTAGTAACGACTATGGTTACCTTTATTACGGTTTATATATTTGTAATTAAGAATAAGGATTTAGGCTTAGCCTTTTCTATCCATGGCAATTTATGGCTTTTCGCTCATACCCTATGTCCTATTCTTGGTCTTGTTTCATTTTTATGCTTTGACGAATCTATAAAATTAGAATATAAGCATACCTTAATTCCAATAGCTTTTACTATATGCTATACTATATTAATAATACTCGTATATTCCTTTGGTGGTGTTGTACCCTATAAAAAGGAATTTAACTTAGAAATTAATGGGTGGTTTATTTTACTTTTAGGTGTTATAGAAACTACTTTGACAACTATAATTGCCTTTTTACTTGTTTACTTGAATAGATTAATCTATAAAAGGAGGACGAAAGATGAATGTAATTAAAATAGCTTACGCAAGAACATTTCAATTCTTTTTGAGGATTGCATCTAAAATCGTAAGATTTCCTATCCCTATGACAAAGGAAAGATTAGAGGATATTCCAACTCTTTTGAATAGTAATGGATTAAAATGCCCAATCCTTATAGTCTCGAATACAGTATCTAAAGGAAAAAGATATGAGTCTTTTATAAAGATGCTAGAGGCAAATCAAATAAAATATTTCCCATATATTGGTATTGCAAGTGATCCAACCTTCAAAACAATTGAGGTTTTAGCAGGCTTTTATAAAGCACATGAATGTGATTCTATTATTGCCATTGGTGGTGGATCTGTTATTGATGCAGCCAAGGCAATGGGTGTATTAGTTTCTAATAAATATAAGAATTTATCTCGCTTTAAGGGTGTTTTAAAGGTGAAAAAGAAGCTTCCATATTTTATTGCAGTACCTACGACTGCAGGTACAGGTAGTGAAGCCTCTATTGCCTCAGTTGTAACAAATGAAGAAACTAAGGATAAATTTGCAATAAGCGATGGTAAGCTTGTACCTAATGTTGCTATACTAGATGATTCCTTACTAAAGGGACTTCCAAGTGAGCTTGTTGCAACTACAGGTATGGATGCATTCACACATGCGATTGAATCCTATATGAATCATGCAGGAAATAAAAAAAGCAAGGAATATGCGAAGAAGAGTCTATATTTAATCAAGAATCATTTATATGAATTCTATTCAGATAGAGAAAATGATATCGCAAGGCATAATATGCTATATGCATCCTTTTATGCTGCTATATCCTTTACTAGAAGCTATGTAGGCTATGTTCATGCCCTAGCTCATGCAATTGGTGGAGTATATCATAAGCCCCATGGCTATTTAATTGCAATATTATTACCTTATGTTCTTGAGGCCTATGGTAAAAATGCCTATAAGGCACTAGCTAAAGCATCCATTGAAATGGGTATAGGTAGCAATACAGCATCAAGAGAAGAAAATGCTTTATCCTTGATTTCATGGATTAGAGAATTAAATCAGAAAATGGGAATTCCTAATTCCTTAGATAATTTAATTAACGAAAAGGATTATTTACCTCTTGCAGAGCATGCCTCTATTGAAGCAAATCCATGGTATCCTGTACCAAAGGAATTAGATAAGAATGAGCTAGCTTTTGTTTTAAGAAAGGCCAATTCAAAAAATAATTAGCACAAATCTTTGTTTGTGCTTTATTTTTTGCTATAATGTATTGGGTGTTATTATGGATAATAAAGAAGTAGAGAAAAAGAAGAATGTTTCTATAATTGACTTTTTATACATTACATCAATGGTAATGTTTTTTATTGCTATATTAGCTTTAAGAAGCCCTATACTATATAAGGATTTTAATCAAAATAATCAATTTAACGATGTTTGGTTTATTGCTATTACTCTATATGCCTTTGGTTCATTGCTTTGCTATTTTATAGGCATATTTAAAAGAAAAAAATATGCATCTATGGAGGATGGAATATATGCGATTAACCATTATTATGGCTTATTTAATTTTTTATTAATATTACCCCTTGATTTTGGCTTATTATTCATGATAGGTACAAATACCTTATTCCCGGCGAATTATATAAGTGTAATCTTATATGGAGTTATATCCTTATTCTTTTTAGTATCCCTTATTTTAAGATCTACTCTACGAAAAAGAATAGAAACTATAGGACTTAGGTCCTTTGATATGAATTCTTTTATTTATTTTTCCTATGCGACACTCATGCTTTTACTTAATGTATTAGATGTAGATATGACAACGCATTGGGTTATCATATTAGTTGGGCTTAATTTCATTATTACCCATTTTACCGTTTATTATCCTGTAAAGGCTATGGTATTTGCTTTAGATAAAAGAAAATATAATCCAGTTACTACAGTATATAAATTTGTTATGCGCTTAGTAAGAAAGAAGATCTTTTTCTTTATTGGATTGATATTTACCATTTTAATTGGATTCTTTTATTGGATTGGTGGATTATATGCGATTAAAGATAGCCTATTTAATATATTCTTTATTATTGCATTATTCTATTTTTCTCTTGCCATTGTTCGTTTTATTACCTTCCTTTGGAATAAGAAAATCAGTGGACTTGAGGATTCTATACGATTTAAGGGACAATGTAAAATAACCATATTTAATTCTATATCTATATTGATATTAACTATATTACTCGGTGGATTATTGTTTTATATATTTAATGATTCCCTATCTAAGGAAAGGCAAAATTGGTTTATTTTTATACAAACTATATTCCTAGCTTTACGTATGATTTTCTTATTTATGGATGTAAAGAAGGCAAATCAAAGTAAGAATCCATATAATATAGCTAAGGCAGAGGGTGGAGTTATATCTACCTCAGTTATGCTATTTTCTATTGTATTATCCTTAAATCTATATTTTGGATTTAATTATATCCATAAAATTGTATCCTTAGTTTTAGTATTTATTATTTTATCTAGTGGAATTGCAGTTAGTGCTCATACCTTCATCTTAGGTATTTTAGGCTTAAAGGGGAAAATTAAGGAAAGAGAGGATATAGAAAATGGAGATTAAAGAGGGCTATATACCATTCTTAGAATATAAAACGTATTATAGAATTGTGAATCCTAAAGGGAAAAAGACACCACTATTAATGCTTCATGGTGGACCTGGGTCAACGCATAATTCCTTTGAATTATTTGACTCCTTAGCAAAAGAGGATGATAGACCTATCATTATGTACGATCAATTAGGCTGTGGTAAGAGTAAAATTGAAGAAGGACATAAGGAATTATGGAATAGCCATACTTGGATTTTAGAATTAGAAAATTTAAGGAAATATTTAAAATTAGATAAGATTCACTTATTTGGTCATTCCTTTGGTGGAATGCTTGAGATTATCTATTTATGTGATTATAAGCCTAAAGGTATAAAAACAGTGACCCTATCCTCAACCCTATCTAGCGTTAAGCTTTGGGAGGAGGAAACACATAGGCTAATACGCCATCTAGATTTAAATACACAAGCTATTATTCAAAACATGGAAAAGAAGAAGGATTATGAATCCAAAGAAGCATTAGCTGCTATGGAGGAATATTATCATAGATTTATTTTTGGACCATTTATTGAAGGTATTGATCCTGAATGCTTGACTCGAGTAAAGCCAAGTGCTAAGGAATCCTATATTGAGGCTTGGGGACAATCTGAATTTTCACCTAGTGGTACATTAAAGAATTATGAATATACCGATCGATTAAAGGAAATAAAATGTCCTGTTTTAATTCAAAGTGGACAAGAGGATGAATCTACTCCATTTCAAAATAAGGTAATGTATGATTCCATAACCTCCATTAAGCATTGGAATTTATATAAAAGAAGTAGGCATATGACCTATTATGATGAGCATGATTTATATATTACTGATTTAATGAAATTTTTAAATCAATTCGATGATTAATGCGAAATGATTCTATTGAAACGTTTACAATAGAATTTCACATAAAATGTACATTATTTTCAAAATTATCTATGTTACAATGGTTATAAGAAGAAAGGAAGAAGATCTTATGCAAATATTCCAAAGTATATTAGCTTTACTTGCAGGTGTTGGTGTCTTCGTCATAGGTATGAATATGATGTCTGACTCCTTACAAAAGGTTGCAGGTCCTGGTATGAAAAAGCTAATTGGTAAAATTACGAATAACCGTTTTGCAGGCGTTGGAATTGGTGCTGGTGTTACAGCATTAGTACAGTCGAGTGCTGCAACTACAGTCATGGCTATCGGTTTTGTTAATGCTGGTGCGATGACCCTTGCTCAAGCAACTACAGTCATTATGGGTGCAAATATTGGTACAACCGTTACTGGCTTGTTAGTTTCCTTAGAAAGCTTAAATATTTCCTTGTATGCTTCCGTATTGGCCTTTATTGGTATAATGATGACCTTCGTTAAGAAAAATGATAAGATTCATAATGTTGGTGGTATACTTGCGGGCTTAGGTTTATTATTTATAGGTTTAAAGCTTGTTGGACAGGCCTTCAAGAATGAGGAAGTATTAAATGCTTTTATGAATTTATTCCAAGCATTAGATTTTCCACTATTATTAGTATTATTTGGTATTTTATTAACTGCATTAATGCAATCCTCATCTGCAATGATCGGTTTAGTTATCATGATGGCAGGATCTGGTGCTATTACAATGGGGGATGCATTATTCGTAATTATTGGTGCAAACGTAGGTACCTGCTTCACATCTATGCTCGCCATTATAGGATCTTCTACTAATGCGAAAAGAACCGGCTTTATGCATTTGACGGTAAAGCTTATTGGTGCTGTATTATTTACCGTAATTGTATGGATATTAAAGAATCAAATTCAGGATTTATTAAATAATACAGGCTGGAATCCAGAATTCCAAATCGCTGTATTCCACGTTGTATTTAATGTTATAACAACCGCCATTTTATTACCATTTATCAAATATTTAGTTAAATTTATTGAGCATATTGTTCCTGATAAGCCAAATGAGCTTGCTCATACATTAAAGTTTATCGACCATCGTGAGTTACGTACTCCAGCTATCGCTGTTATGCAGGTTAAAAAGGAAATTGAAAATATGGCCAATTTAGCTAAGGAAAACCTTGAAAAGGGATTCTATGAGGTATGTAATCAGGAAGGCAAATATGATGAGGAGATTGAAAAGAGAGAAAATGCAATCGACTACATCAATGCTGAGGTTACAAACTTCTTAATTAAGCTATCTCCATTAGTTACTGGCTCTAACCTTGAACAGGTAGGTTCTTACTACCACGTTATTAACGATATTGAGCGTATCGGTGACCATGCAGAAAATCTACTTAAGGATGCACAGCATATGCATGAGCAGGGTATTAAATTCTCAAGCGTTGCAGAAGCAGAATTAAAGACTATGTTTGATACGATTGAGCAAATGTTTGCGATTGCAATTAAAACATTTGATACATCCATTGATGTTGATTTAAAGGAATTATCTGAGCTTGAATCTAAGACAGATGATTTAAAGCATCAATTATCTATTTCTCACTTTGAAAGACTTGCACAGGAAAACTGTACAATGGAGCTTGGTGGCTATTTCACATCCATTATTTCTGGACTTGAAAGAGTTGGTGACCACTTAGTTAATATTGGTTATTCCATTCAAGACCCAACGGGTAATCAAAACGAAAGAACAGATAATTATAATTTCTATTGGGAATAAGCTTCTTCGGAAGCTTTTTTCTTTTCCCTTTTCAAAATCAAATTTCCTTGCTATAATGAAATTAGATAGATACGATTGGAGGGATTTTTATGATCCCATATATATTTTTAGGACTTGGTGCATTATCCTTAGGTGTGTTTTTGTTTAAAAGAGATAAGAAGAGCTCCATTGTTGCGATTGCCCTAAAGGCATTAACTAGCCTATTCTTTTTGCTTACTGCTTTATTTTCCCTATATGAAAATATAGGAAATAATCCATTTGAGAATAGTAAGCTTTTAGCTTTAATCTTTATGATTTTAGGCTTAATATTTGGAATGGTTGGAGATATTCTACTCGATTTTAAAATCTATTTTAAAACCTTAAATATGAGATTTTTATGCTTAGAAAATGATTATGATATTCTAATGATTACAGGAATGTCATCCTTTGGTATTGGGCATATATTTTATATCCTTGCCTTAATGGTTTATAACCCAATCGAATGGATGTATCTTATATTCTCTACTCTAGGTGCCATAATCCTTATGTCTTTCATATTTTTAATCTCTATAAAGGTAATGAAAATGGATTTTAGAAAATTCTTCATTCCATCTATTTTATATGGCATATTACTTGCGTGCTTTGTTTTCTTATCTATATTTAAGATATCCTTTTTCCAAACAAAGCCTAATCTATTATTATTAATTGGTTCTATTTTATTTATTGTTTCCGATTTGATTCTATCGATTACCTACTTTTCTAAAAAAGAGGATTATGAGAAGAAGGGAATTATGAATCCGGAGTCAAGATTTATGATCATTATGAATCATATAACGTATTATGCTGCTCAGTTTTTAATTGCGATTGCAATATTATTTTTATAAAATTTATTTAAGGAGGAA
>JAFPIE010000228.1 GCA_017388605.1 Acholeplasmatales bacterium
CTGCACAGAAGAATGATCCTGATGCACAGGTATTATTAGGTAATTGCTATTACTATGGTACTGGCTTCAACCAAAACTACCTAGAGGCATTAAAGTGGTATCGTAAAGCATCAAAACAAGAAAATGGACAAGCCTACTATATGATTGGTAGATGCTATGAGAATGGTCAGGGCGTAAAAAAATCCATTCAGCTTGCAAAGGAAAACTATCAAGAGGGTGCGGATTATGGAGATTCCATGGCAGAATATGCTCTTGGTGAATACTATGCAGAGGGGCCTGAAATGGATGAAGAGAAGTCCTTTGAATATTTTGAGGATGCTCATATCCATGGATTTAAAATGGCAACATTAAAGGTTGCTGAATGCTACTACCTAGGTAAGGGTGTCGTACAGGATAAGGATTATTCCTTTGAGCTTGCAAAGAAGCTTTATGATGAAGGATATGAGGAAGCTCAAGAATTCTTACAAAAATATTTCTAAAAAAATATGAGGGATTTTTTAAAATCCCTCATTCTTTTGTTATAGGCCCTTTTTGTTCACTTTTTAATAAATCAATATGGTATATAGAATCTAATATCTTTGATATTTTTAATTCCATATCTAAAGCATTATGTATACCCTCTTTAATATTTGTATAAATAGGAACATCCTTCTTTATATGATTTAAATATTCCTTGCCCTTATTTGAATATCCTAATACTCTTAAATAATTTGGTGATGAGATTTGATTAATCTCATCCTTTTTTATATTGAATAGGATATACATTAGCATTCTTTTCATTCTAGTTTTCGTATATTTTTTATTCGATAAATATTCTATAAATGAATCTAAGGAATCATAATCCTTTATATCCTTAAGCTTATATTCTATACCCTCATCAACAAAGAAGATATTCTTTAAATCTTCTACATCTGTAGATAATATTTTATATTTTAAATAAGAAAATAGCATATTTTCATCTAAGATATATTCCATATCCTGATGAACAAAGCTTGGAACATATTTTTCCATTTCATCTAAATTCGCACGAATTGCCGTTGCGGATTGTATGAAGCCACCTTTTATATCCTTATCCTTATATTTTGAATTCAATCGTTTTATCGTTTTTAAAATTATATTATAGTGATGATCTTGAATGGATTTATAGTAGAAGTAGCCTAGGGTATCATTGGAATCTAAATCCATTAATTGGTTAGAGCTTTCCTTCATGGATATATCCTTATTCCTATTTTCTATATTATTCTTATATATAGATTCATATAAGGATATATCATTATTTTCACTTCCGATTATGATTTCATTGACCCTTGCTAGATTTAAGATAGCTAAAGCATTACTAGCAAAAATATCCGCTCTTTGCATAGAATAGGCTAAAGGTAATTCAATTACAATATCGATTCCTGCTTGTAATGCTTCCTTAGCTTTAATGAATTTATTATAAATAGATAAATCTCCACGCATAGTTAATGCTCCAGATAATACTAATATTTTTAAATCTGGATTTTCTTTATTTATTTCCTCTAAATGATACATATGACCATTATGCATGGGATTATATTCTGCAATAATACCTACGATTTTCATTTCCATCACCTAAGGTAATTATATTACAAGAATATGATTTTTAAAACTTAAAAATTATGATATACTTATAGTGTTTGTGAGGTTTATATATGAATTGGAATTTAAAAATTATTTATGAAGATGAGAATCTATTAGAAGAGGATATTAAAAGATTCGATTTACTTATTAAGAATTTATCTAGCTTGAAGGGTACCTTAGGTACAAAGGATGGCTTTATGAAATATACAAAGCTATATAGTGAGGCTATGTGCTTATTATCTAAGATTTTTGTATATGCTTCTATGAAGAATGATTTAAACCAAAAGGATATGGAATCCGGAAGATTAAGATCTAGAATATATGGTAAATATAGTGAATTCTTAGAAAATGTATCCTTTATTGAGCCAGAATTATTAAGTGTTGGAGAAGAAAAGGTATTAGAATTTTGCCTAGATTGTCCATCCTATAAGCATTTAATGGAGGATTTATTTAGAAGAAATAAACATATATTAAAGGAAAATGAAGAAGTATTAATGGCATACTATAGTGATGCAACAAATGGCTATAGAGAATTATATAGTAAGCTTACGATTGTAGATAATACAAGTGTATGTGTTACTTTGGCAAGTGGTGAAAAGATTGATGTAAATAAGGCTAATATGACTTATTACCTATCTATTTTAGAGGATCCTTCGGATAGAACTAAGGTATTTAATGCCATCTATAAATTCTATAATGATCATAAAGCAACTCTAGCTGGAATTTATCAAGGAATCGTTAAAAGTGAATATGCAAATATGAAGGCAAGAGGCTATAAGAGTATGGTAGAAGCTAAGCTAGATTATGAAAATATTCCTGTATCGGTTTATGAATCCTTAATGAAGACTACAAGAGAA
>JAFPIE010000229.1 GCA_017388605.1 Acholeplasmatales bacterium
ATAATATAAATTTCATTTATAGAAAATACTATATTTATAAACTTAACTTATAATTATATATAAATTATTAAAGAAATTTATAATAATCATAAAGATTATAAATTTAATTTATAATATATTGAACGATATTGAGATTTATAATTATAAAACGAATTTATCAATTATTACAAAATGATAAATTTAGTTTATAGAGGTGAAGTATGATTAAACAAAAATGCTGCCCAGAATGTGGCACAAAGTTAATTGAAAAGGAATTAGAGCATGAAGGACTTGTTCCTTATTGTGAAACCTGTAAGGAATACCGATTTCCTATGTTTAATACTGCAGTTTCTATGATATGTAAATATCAGGATAATGTATTATTAATTAAGCAATACAATAAGCCTTTTTATATATTAGTTGCAGGCTATTTGAATTTAGGAGAAGGATTAGAGGATGCAGTAAAAAGAGAAATTAAAGAGGAAATGAATTTGGTTCCTAGTAAAATCACATTTAACACCTCTAAATATTTTCCAAATTCCAATACACTTATGTGTAATTTCATCTTAGAATTTGATGATATAAGTAGTCTTAAGCCAAATTATGAGATCGATAGCTATCATTGGTTTAAGTCAAATGAGGTATTAGATAATATAAAGCCAGACTCCTTAGCGAAATGGTTTTACCAAGAATATTTAAAAAAATAGCTTTGAAATGGAATGATTACGTCATTCCTTTTCTTTTGCCTTGACGAATCCCCTTATCTATGCTAAAATGTTCAATATAGAACAGTTCAAAATCGAACGGAAGTGATAAGATGAGTGATAAGTTCTGGGATGATTTAAACCAATTTAAGAATCGCTATCAAGAAATGCTTGATGATGTTTGCCAAAGCTTTGGTTTAAATCCAGCAGAAGCAAATATCATCTTATACCTCGCGAAGAATAAAAATGATACCGCAACGGATATTGTAAAATATACAGGCTATTCGAAATCGAATGTATCTACTGCGGTAAGAAAGCTTGAGCTTAGCGATTATTTAAGTACAATTTGTCCAAGTGAAAATAGAAGAATTGTCCATTTAAAGCTAAAAGAAAAGGCAAAGCCTATAATAAGGTATTATCAAAAACAAAAGAAAAAGCTCGAAGACGAGCTATTCTTTGGGTTTACAAAGGAAGAATTAGAAGCCTTATTCCTCTTATCTGATAAGGTTTCAAGAAATATAATTGGGGAAGGTAAATAAAAATGATGAAAATGATTGATGCAATGTATAAAAGACATACTGTAAGGAAATATTTAGATAAGAATCTTCCAGATTCATTTATCGATGTAATAAATGAAAGGATAGAGGAGAATAATCAAAAGCATTTATTGAATATGAAGCTTATAATAAAGGATTCCTTTGCAATACCATTATTCTTTAGGCTTTTTATGTGTAAGGGAGTTAAAAACTATATTATATTATGTGGAAATCATGCAAAGGATTTAGAGGAGCGTATAGGCTATGCCGCATGTGATTTAATGCTGTTTGCACAAACACTTGGATTAAATACATGGTTTGTATCTGGTACCTACAATAAATTCCATGTACATAAGAAGGTAAAGAAATCCCAGGTTTTAGGTATTTTAGTTATAGGCTTTGGCGTGAATAATGGTACACCTCATAAGGAGAAAAGAACCCCACTTGAGGTTTCAAGCTACATGGGAAATGATGCACCAGAATGGTTCAATAATGGAGTTGAGGC
>JAFPIE010000230.1 GCA_017388605.1 Acholeplasmatales bacterium
CCTGGTCTAGATCATTTGCAGTAAGCTTAGCATCTGATAATGCTCTTCTAACTGGTCCTAAGCAACGTTGAACTAAATCTTCAGTTAAAGTATTGAACTGAGCTCTAGTTAAAGTTGTATTTAAATGTAATGGACCAGCTGTTGGAGACATAGAAATGAATGGTAATGAGATTTCAACAGAGGTTACACCAGATAGGTCCTTCTTTGCCTTTTCTGCTGCATCCTTTAATCTTTGAAGTGCCATCTTATCGTTAGATAGATCTACACCAGATTCCTTCTTGAATTCATCAACTAACCAATCCATAACCATCTTATCGTAATCATCACCACCAAGTACGTTATCACCTGCTGTTGCTAATACCTCGAATGTACCATCAGCTAAGGATAGAATAGATACATCGAATGTACCTCCACCTAAGTCGAATACTAATACAGTCTTTTCCTTATCCTGCTTATCAATACCATAAGCTAGTGCAGCTGCAGTTGGCTCATTGATGATACGAAGTACATCAAGACCTGCAATCTTACCTGCATCCTTAGTTGCCTGACGCTGTGCATCGTTGAAATATGCAGGAACTGTAATTACTGCCTTATCTACAGTCTCACCTAAGTAAGCCTCTGCAGTCTTCTTTAGGTTCTGTAGAATCATTGCTGAAATTTCCTGTGGAGTATATTTCTTACCCTCAACATCTACACGGTAAGCATTATCTCCCATATGTCTTTTAATAGATGAAACTGTGTTAGGGTTTGTAATAGCCTGTCTCTTTGCTACATCACCAACCTGAATTTCACCATTCTTGAAAGCTACAACAGATGGAGTAGTACGTGCTCCCTCTGGATTTGTAATAACCTTTGCGTCCTGTCCTTCCATAACAGATACACATGAATTTGTTGTACCTAAGTCGATACCAATAACCTTATTTGATGCCATAATAATTCCCTCTTTCCTTATTAACTAACTAATTCTTCTTCGGAAGCCTTAACCTCTTCCTTTTTTTCTTCTTTCTTTTTATTTACAATAACCATTGTAGGTCTTAGGACTCTATCCTTATACATATATCCTGCTTGCTTAATTGCTAAGACTTCATTTTCCTTTTTATCTTCCTTAAAGTCTGTATCAACTACCTGCATAACCTTAGGATCAAATTCATCACCAACGTTTGCTACGATTGGTGCTAATCCTTCAGCCTTTAGGATATCTACTAATTGGTTTGTAATCATCTGAAATCCAATAACATAATTTTGTATTTCAGGTGATGGAGCCGGCATATTAACAATCATTTGTAGCATATCAATTGGATTGATTAATTCACCAACAACCTTTTGAGATGCATATTTACGATCCTTAATCGCTTCTTCCTTAATTCTCTTTTTGGTATTTTCAAGCTCTGCATAAGCCTTAAGATATTCATTCTTAAGATTTTTATAATCCTCTTCAAGCTTTTGCTTTTCAGCCTCAAGCTTTTGGATTTGCTCCTTATGCTTGTCTTTCTTTTCCTTCTTTGATTCTTTTTTTACTTCCTCTTTAGATTCTTCTTTAGATTCATCTACAGATTCATCTTTAGCTTCCTCTAAAGGCTTTTCCTTAATCTCTTCTTCCAACATCATCACTACCTTTTATCTAATTTTTTCATACTGTTCGCTACATATTCAAGTAGTGGAATTGTAGCACGATAATTCATTCTTGTAGGACCTACAAATAGAATGGTTCCCATTTCGTTTTCATTGATCGAATATGGAATCGTTATGATGGAGCATTCCTCAAGTCCGTTACATAGATTCTCTGAACCAATATGAATCTTAATACCTTGAATTTCTTGTGTTGTGAAGCTCTTCATTACCTCACTATTGATTGCGGCAACAACCTTTTGAATGACCTCTCTATCTTGGAATTCAGGCTGACTGAATAGCTTAGATAAACCAGCATCATAGGTTTCACCCTTTAGGAAGTTTCCAAACGATTTAATCATGAAGTTTAAGATATCATCCTGGAAATCTACCATTTGTCTTATTCTTGGCTTTGCGGCCTCCTTTGATAAGACATCCCTAATTTCATAAATGCTTCTACCATACATTGCAGTATCAAACATAGAAATGATACGCATCAAGTCGTCCATCTTATATCCTTGTGGAATATAGATCTTACGGCTTTCAACATCACCTGTAGATGTAACAATCAATAATACAGCCTCGCTATTCGACTCAAGTGGAACAATTTCCATCTTTAAGACCTTCGCAAGCTCACTAGATGTACCAATGATTGCGGTATAGTAGCCTGTTAAATCACTTAAGAAGTTTGTAAGCTTCTTAATGGCTTCTGCCTTATCAATGGTCGTATTATCCAAGATTTCATCTACATATTTAAAATATTCACTTACAACCTCATCCCTAATTACTAAATGATCTACATAATATCTATAGCCCATTTCCGATGGGATTCTACCTGAGGAGGTATGTGTCTTTTTTAAATATCCTGTTTCCTCTAAATGCTGCATTTCATAACGAATGGTCGCACTAGAATATGTTAAATAAGGCTTTTCTGTTAAAACCTTAGAACCAACAGGCTCATTTGTTGTGACATACTCTTCAATAATTGCTTTTAAGATTAGCTTTTGCCTATCCGTTAACACAAGCATCACTCCTTTAGGACATTTGCACTCCCAAACTTCAAGTGCAACTACATTATAAAACTTTTCTTTGGCACTGTCAATCAAAAAGTGCCAAAAGTTTAAAAAATGCTATCACTAAAGTTAAAAGAGTGCCAAAAAGAAAAAGACAGACCTAAAGGTCTGCCTATCCTTGGGATTAGTTTCCTCCTCCGCCGCCTTCTTCGAAGCCCTGAGATAATTCTCTTTGCTCATCGACGAAGGAATCCATATTCTTGTATTCATTTTGAGCATTATTTTCCTCACGCTCAGAAATAACAACCTGTGGGAATGGGAAGATAACTCTATTCTTATCAAAGATGATCTTAATCTCACGATTTAAATCTCTTTGAACCTGATATTTGTCATCCTCCTTACATTTTGCAACAAGCTTAATGGTTACACCGGATTCACCTAGTGCCTCAATTCCCTTATAATAAGGTCCTTCTACAATCGTAGGGATTCTTTTTCTCATGTAATCCAAATTTGCCTCAATTACAGATTCTACTCTTTCAATAGATTCATCATAATCAATATCAATATTACATATAGCTACAGATAGCTGCTTAGAGTTATTGATGATATCTGTAATATTTGAATTATTGATAATCTTTACATTACCAGCTAAATCTACAATCTTTGTTGTACGAATACCAATAGCCTGTACAACACCTCTCCAATCGTCGATAACTACAGTATCACCAACCTGGAAGTCACCCTCAAAAATAATGAATAATCCAGAAATGATATCTGCAATTAGGCTTTGGCAGCCTAAGCCGACAATTAAAGTTAATATACCTGCAGAGGCAAGTAGTGTAGTTGTATCTACACCCCAAGCGGATAATGTGAATAAAATCATACAAATCCAGCAAGCATATTTAATAATACTTTGTAGTAGGGATATAGTAGTCATTAATCTTTGGCTTCTCTTCTTTGGTAAATCTAAAAGGAATTTTAAAATTCTATAGATTAGCATAAAGCCATAGACAATAACTACTGTTTTTGTGATCTTAGCTAAAATTTGCATCGATTGCTCTGGGAAGGCTACCTCTATATCCTCATATAGATTATAAAAGAATGAACCGTAAGGGAAGATATTCTGTCTAAAGAATACAACCGCTAAAAAGGCAATTCCAATTACCCAAAGAACAATTTCAGTAATACTTATTTTTTTTGTTTTGTTTTCCATGTTACACTCCTAAATCAATACATCATACCCGTAGGCTTCTTTTGTACCATTATTATTAAATGATAGCTCAAAATATGCATTTCCTGCAGCCATATCTAATATAAATATGGATTGCGTCTCATGCAGATTTTCTGTAAATGTACACTCTCTTATCTTTCCTTTAGAATCCTTTATATAAGCACTAAAATCTGTAAATATTCCGTAATCATCACTAAAATCCATTTGGAATATGAATTTTCCAGAATTGGAATAATCACTTTTATAGGAAACAGATTCAAATATAGATTGGAATTGATTAATTTCAAGTATATAGGAATCATAGGTTCTATTGACTAAGCCTGTATTACCACAAAGCCTAAAGGTATAGGATAAGGTGTCATTTTCCTTTAGCTTATCCTTGATATTTAATTCATCTATGAAAAAGTCACCCTGAATATGGTCTGTTAAGGATTCCTTAACATCCGTTAATATTTCCTTTGTAAGAGAAACCTTAGAGGCTTTTCCCTCATAGATTTCAAAATACATGGTATTGCCCTTTTCCACATCTGAAACAGAAACATCATAAACTATTTTGTTGTCCTGGAAGATTAAGCTTTCGATATGGCCATCCATATGGATATTGACAAGTCCAGATGTACCAATAACGACTAAGGATGCAACACCTACAACTGCAGCTCCAGTTGCAAGCTTACCACCCATTTGTGCATCTTTCTTAATTCTTTCTACTCTTGCTTGGGAAGAGTATTCCTTTTGATTAGAATCTACTTCACTTGATGCAATAAATTCCTTTGTTACATATTCTTCCTTAGGATTCCTATTGTATTCCTTAGAATCCTTCATTTCAGGAGATACATGATTTTCCTCATGATCTAGACGCATAAGCTAACCTCCTTTTTACAAAATATCTTATAACAAAAACAGCGAAAACGACAAATAATGCAGTCGCAAATAGGAATATAATGGTGATTTCAACACTAGTTAATCCACTATTTGTAGGTACAACAAGCATATCTTGAAGCATAGTATCAAATTCCTTGATACAATCATCATAGGTCATATCTGTACCCGCCTCAATCATAGTCTTATATTCTAAATAGAATGTATCAAAATCACTATATTCTTCCTTTAAGCCTAAATATACATTCTTTAAGGCCTCAGCCTTTGCATAATCACGAATGTAGGCTACCTTATATTGATAGCTTTCATCTAAATTAAATAATACAATAACCTGCATATGAGCTACAACTGCAGCCTCTGCAGCCTTGAAGAATAATTTATCATATTCTTCTCTATTAAATGTGTAATCCTCATAGGTTAATACCTGAACCTGTGATACACATCTACTAATGTTTTGTGTAACCATTTGATTATCGGTATGATGTACCTCAGCTTGTACACTATCCATTAAATCTACGGTTTTACCAATATAATTATCCTTATATTCATCTAAATTTACATGTGAATAATTGGAATAATCATAATCGAATAATTCATCTACTTTATTAATGACAAAGCTTGTTTGATTTAGTATATCTAAGCTTGGTGTATCTAAAGACATAAGCTTTGTATAGGAATTATGATGAACTAAATCTCCTAGGGAAATATTATAGTAGGAAATTATAGAATCACTAACATTTAATACGTTGATGACATAATTCTTATATCTAGATAATTCCTTTGGCGATACATTATCCAAGAAGGCTAAATCTGCAAGCTCATCGATTCTACGATTTGCATAATCTAGAATACGGTTCGCATCAAGATGAGAAACTGGAATTCTTGCCTCTTCAATTTCTTGAAGCATTCCAATAACCTCCGCTAGGAAGGCTACATAATCTTGTGCTTCCTCTCCATTCATTTCCATTGCATAATCCATAGATAATTTTGCTTGGAAATAGGATAGATACTTTTGAACGGTTGGATTATCAAAATAGCTAATTGCAGAATCAATAACATCAAGTCCAAAGGCACAGGAATTAATATATAGCATCTCATCATAGCTTAGGGTTCTAACCTTTAATTCATATTCTAAGGATGCACAATAGGAATCATCTGCCTTATAGCGATAAGTAATTGTATAAACTGTATTTTCAGCTAAATTAGATAATACGAGATCTCTACCCTCCTCATAGGCTCCATTTTCTACATAGAATTCATATTTTTCGTTAATATGAAGAGAAATAGAATTATTTGTTTTAGAAATTACATAAATATCATTTAATTCTAAATCATATCTTGGATTACATACCAAGATGGTCATTTGGAATTCAAATGGTGCTATGGATAAATTATCTGGTTGGAAGATAACATCAAATAGAGTATTGGAAGAATCCGACTTTCTTACAACATAAGCCTCATCCTTAAACCTGAAGGTACCCTTTAAAGTTTCATTTCCCACCTTAATTAAGCCACCACTAAATTCTGCCTTACCTAGGGTTTCATTTTCGTGTAGCGTAGATACATTTGGTGTAGTAATCAAAGAATAGCTTACGCCCTCTTGGCCATAAATTAAGATATCACTTGCTGGCATTAGAGTAAATGGAATACTACTCCAAGCTAAGAAATTGAATTCTCCTTGATATGTATTTGGATCATATTCCCAAATCTCAATTGGATCTCCAAAGTAGAATTCATCCTCATGCACTAAGGTATCCTTAATAAGATAATAAACGGAATAGGAAAGCTTTTCTTCTCTTAAATCAACAATATAATCATTATCCTTTGAGGAAACAAATACTATATTATTAAATTTAGATTCTAGTGTAGCAAATGTATAGCCAGGCTCTGGTGTAACCTCAAGTCCAACTAATACATTGCTTAGATGATAACCTAAATTAGAAACAGATAAATGCTTTATTTCATTTGGAATAGAATATTTAATTAAATTAATCTCCGTAATAGAATCTAAGTCTAAATCTAAGTATCTAGCTGTCTTTGTGATTGGATCAACCATCCACAAGAAGCCTTGATTTTCCTTATAGGTTACTTCAATTCTATTATCCCCTAGTAGTATAGCCTCACGAATAATTGTCTTCGCTGTGATTTCTTCTTTATTGTCTGCAATAAAGAACATACCATCTTCAACTACACTACTAAAGTTAATTTGATATTCCTTAGTAATACCATAGATTATACTTGCATATAATGTAACATTCGATGCAGGCATGATATCTATTTCTTCATTCCAATCGGATTTTCTATAGCCCTCTAAAATATCATCACCTGGCTCCCAAATGGTTACTGGATCTCCACTGTAATAATCATCCGTATGAACTAAATTACCATCTAGATAATAATAAATATGATATTGTCTTTTAGCAACCGTAAGTGCTATATCTAAAGATCCAGTCTCAAGATATATTTCTAAAATGGATGCAATACGAATGGTATTCGAATTATAAATATTTACTAATTTTGATAAATCAGAATCTGTAAAATATGCATAATAGCCATCTTCAATATCTAAGGTTAATGTAACCACATCATCTACAAAATACCAGCCTGTACCTAAAACCTCGATATGGCTTTCTGTATCTAAGGAATCCTGATTGGTTATCGTAGATTTTATATATTGTAATTCAAATTCCATTCCACTAGATATATTATTAAGCGTTGCAAAATATGTGAATTCAGAAGCATATGGAAGCTTTAGATAAACCTCTAAATTGCCATCATCTGTATCTGTTGGGAAGAAATAGAATTGATATCTATAGAAATATCCACCATCCATTACTTCAGTTACAGATACCTTATATTGCATAGTATCAATATTATTTGCGTTAGCCGCAAGCTTCTCCATTAGGCTTCTTTCTTCTGTTGTCTTATCTACATAATATAATTGAATGGAATCTATTGAAATAACATCCTCATCAAATTGTGTTTTTTCATGAGCCTCATTATAGAATGAAATTTCAAAGGAGGCCTTGCCAGCTTCTACCCATTCACCATAAGCTACGATATTATGTGAAGGAACTAATTCATCTCCATCCACATAAATATCCTGATTCACATCATAAATCCAATAGCCCACCAAACGATATCCTTCCTTTGAAATGGATGGATATGCTGGTAAAACGGATTCAAATTCTGCCATTACATAGGTTTCAGCATTAAAGTTGGATTCTGGATCCCATAGTCTATCAAAGGAGAAATTAGGATCATCTAATATATCCTGCTTATCGATATAGAAATAAATGCGATAATGGCTCTTCTTATAATCGAAATTAGGAACAATATTATATGCCTGATGAACATTTTCTAATGTTACCTTATTCCTTTCAATTGGGAAGCTATTATCGATTTGAGCATATTCATAGCCATCTTCTCCATCGTATTGGAATTCTACCTCAAAGGTATCACCTGCGGTAACATAGAAGAATCTCTCATCACCAGAATCACCCTCTATAGTAATTCCATTTATGTAAACATTATAATCAAAACCCTCTCCATCTCCATCATAATCTGCAATTCTAATTGCATAATAATCACAGCTTATGACATCCTGATTTAAATCTATAGCACAAATTGGATTTTCATCCATAATAAGCCATAGGGATACATCATCAGTAACATAATAATATAAGGTATTGCCCTCTCTTACTGAGGCACCTACATTAGATTCTTCAAAATAATCCTCCCTTGTAGATGTCATAAAGGAATAATTTCCTACCTCACCATTTACCTTTACCTCGCCTATGGTTTTCGTTTGATAGATTCTTTCAGAATCGGATGGGAAGGCTAAATCAATAGTAACATAAATATTTCCAACAACAGGCTTTGTTGGCTTTTCTCCATATTCTATCGTATGCTCTTCATCCTTATAGAAATGCATACTTGCAATTAAAACATCAATATCCTCTGTTTGTCCATCTCTTACAAAGGAGAACATCTTATTTAAATTTAAATAATAATTTAAATCTTCTTCTGGATTTTCTACAGTATAAGTAAATCCATTTTCTGATGCCCAGGTTCTATGATCTATCATCCAGCTTAAATCAATGCTAGATGCTGTAATACCATCAGCTAAGGTGATTGTACCTGCATCACTCCAAGAATAATAAATACTATAGGAATTATAGCCTAAGGTAATACCAATGTAGGTATCCTTTACTAATCCTGTATAGGTTCCAGAATTAGAGAAATTACCACCCTCTGTGATGGATGCATGCTTTCCAATCTCATCATAAAAGGTTAAATCTATAGTGATTGAACAATCCTTAATGAAGAATGCATACGCATCAAATACGATAGGCATAGTTTCTTGTGTACTATTTCTTAGAGTTAAGGTTAAGCTAAGCTCATCGGTAACATGATTTTGTGAGAACCAGCATTTATAAATTGTAAAATCTGAAGTAACATCCTCAAGTATTGGTGTCTTTGGGTCTTGATCTAGAGTATCATCATCGATGATAGCCCATAAATATGCGCTACTTGGGCAATAGGTTACCTCAAAATAACTACCACTATCCTTTACGTCATAGGTAGCCTCTGTCTCACTATATGTGAATTTTTCAGAAGAGAATCCGAATTCATATCCTGAATTATATTGATATGTATTTTCATTATAGGTTACTTCTTTAGCAACAGAATAGGTATTATAGTGATATAAGCTATAAATATCCTCTGGTGTTGCAATATCATAAACAACATAGATATCTCTACAATCGGATGGCTCTGGAGCTCTATCAAATAATACTCCCGAATGTGTTGAAGGATTATAATATTTATATATTTTCTTATTGATTAAGAAGCCCGTAAAATCATCTGATCCATACTTACATGCTTTTAATGCTTTTTCCTCTAAAAAGTAATCAATCTGAGTGCTATTCATTGTATAAACAAGATCAAAGCCTTCATAGGTTAAATTATCATAGGAGGACCAATTTGCATCCAGTGTTCCTTGCGCTAAATCATTTACAAAGAATGGACCTTCTTCATTGGATAATTCAATTTCCATTTGGAATGTAGATGTCCAATAATAATAAATATGATAATAAGCAAGTGTCTTTTCCACATTTATGGATAAGGATTCATATGGTGTAAATACATATCCACCCTTTGTAAAGGTATGTTCTTGGGATGTACTTTGAATTTCATAGCCAGTAAAGGATTCAAATTGAACCTCATGACGTACTCCTTCTAATACATATGTACTAAATGCATTATCCTTTGTAAGAGCATAATCCTTTTTCGCTCCACAGGAGTAAGTAAATTCAAAATTATAGGTTTCTGTAGCCTCTGTTTCAATACTTACCTGATGGAAGGTTAAATTACTTAAATGCGCATCATAAATATAGGATAAGGTTTGTGCAAAATAAGTATTGGATAAGGTTTCCTTGGTTTCATCTGTATAAACTAATACCCATAAATATGGAGTTATGCCCTTTGGAATGTATACAGATAATACCTTATTTGTACCTTCGTCGTACTGTGAAATTAAAACCTCATCGATTTGGTTTTCTGGTGAATCTATGCTTGAGCTGAATACAAATTCAAAGCAATTGGCATCTAAAGCTGTACCTGTATTTACTCCTAAGCTTGTATCATAATAGGTATATTCATAATCTGTACCCTCTGATTTTGCAACAGCTAGAGTGTATACACAATAAATATCCTGGGCTAAATTCTCTATTTCTCCTGTATATTCTACAGAAGCTGCTACATTATTAGGGTCATAGGAGGTATAGTATTTGATATCGATAATCATGAAGGATTTAACTTCATCATTAAGATAACGATTCTTTGTTTCAAATTGCTTTGGAATTGCCTCCGTAGCATTTGATGTTCGGAAGGTATAATTATGCTCAAATAAACCGGATTCTTCCTCATAGAAAATAGAATCGATAAAGCTTTTATCATGGCACTTATAGACTTTTCCACTAACAACATCAACTAAATCAGAATTCCAATACTCATAAATCTTATAGTATCTATCTATTAAAGATATAGAAATATTTGTACTCCAATTTCTTGATGAGAATATATTATGTAAGTTATTATTTACATTAAAATAGAAGGTATTATTCTCTCTATCGAATAAATAACCTCTTACACCATAGGTAGTATAATCAAATTGTAATGTTTTATCCTGTGCTAGGGTATAGGAATCATTAAGCGGATTAAATGGATATCCATGAGGATAAAGTGTCTCACTTAATACGCCTTGCGCTAATTGTACTACACTATAGTAATACTTATCTGGGTCTGATGAGCCTTGCATTGGATAGAAATAAATTATATATTTATAATCCTCGTCAATTTGATCTTCAAGCTCATCTTCGCCACTAAATTCTGCATTAATCATTACCATATGTAGGCTATCTGCATCCCCTTTGAATGTCATAAGGCTTTCTAAGGTTGCAAGATTTTTGAAATCATCTACATCATTATTTAAATAATTCAAAACAACAAAAATCTTATCATATTCTAAGCTTTGATCTGGAGTTATTGTAATGGAGTAGGTCAAATCATCAGAGTTTATTTCTGATGTAATAAATTCAGAATTAAGAGCCTCTCCATTTGGATTTACAAAGGCAAAGCTAAATTCTGTTAAATCCGTTTTATCCATTTGGATTGAACCAGTAATAGATATGCTTGCTTGCTTTTTAAAATTATAATATACAGCATAATTTCTATAATTTGCTACAGCATTCATAGATTGAATATCCATCTCTTCAAAATCATTGATATTCGTTTCTATGAATGAGCTCATCTCTTGCATATACTGTGTATAGGAATAGCTTAAAGCATATGGAGATTCCTTCTTATAGGTTAAATCATTATTCTTTGCATAATTTATAGGCTTAGTACCAAAAATCCACATACGGTCACAAATTCTTACCGTTTGATCTCCATATAGAATATGGGATGTATCATCACTTAATAATGTATTTTCACTATCATAGCTTCTACATGTATTATGAATATTTCTATAGGCTTCCTTTTGGCCTATAATTCTAGATAGCTTTGATTGATTATCACTATCACAAATGAAATAATAACCACCCTCTAAAACCTCATATGGGTCATAGGTAGAATCATAATATGTATAGCTTTTTGCAGCTGCATCATAATAGGCTACATAATATTTATCTAAGGAATCCAAAGGTACTGTATACTCAAGTGTTATCATATCACTTGCTACAGTAATTCTCTTATAGGCGTTTACCTCACTATATCCACTATTCTTCTTTTCTACTACCTTGAATATATTATCGCCTTGATTTATGAAATCATTATAATATTCTTCTTCCTTTAAATAGGTAGTATTCATAGAATACGATTGATTCGATTCATCATCGAATATATAAATATGATCACTTAAATGCTGATAATAAGGTCTATATACCTTATATTCATTTGGGTTGATTATATCATATATAGTTTGAACCTTGTCTTCATTTCCATGACCCTTATTAAAAGCAAAGTATGCTCTTTCATCCTTTTCATTTAAATAAGATAGGGTGGTTAAATCGGGATCCTCTGGATTTGATGTTGGACATACACTAAATAAAAGTGATTCATATAATCCATAGGTTCTAATTGTATCTGTACCATTAGATACATCAATGAAATATGCTGTATCCGATTCATCGATTGGTGTATCAATATAGTTACAATATTTTGTTGCAGATGCATCTCCATCGCCTCTAACGATATTCGTTACTTGATTGGCCTTAGATACACCTAAAACATATTTTACCTGAATGGATGCTTCAATTAAATTGTAATCGACAGATCCACCTCTAGCATATCCTACCAAGCCACCAATTCTAGTGGTACCTGCGGTAGACTTTATTGTTGCAATAGGATTATTCTCATCATATAGCATATAGGCATTTGCGCCATTGAAAATATTTAAAACAACTGTAGAATCTATAGATTTACCAACAAGTCCACCTACATA
>JAFPIE010000231.1 GCA_017388605.1 Acholeplasmatales bacterium
ATATTATTTTTATAAAATTTATTTAAGGAGGAATATAAAAAATGAGAAAGAATTTTGGTGTTAAGCAGTATTTATATCCAATGCCTGTATTAATTATTGGAAGCTACGATGAGAATGGTAATCCAAATTTGATGAATGCCGCTTGGGGTGGTATTACAGATACAGATAAAATATCCATTGCGATGAGCCATCATAAAACTACAGAAAATATTTTAAAAACTAAAGCCTTCACAGTAGCTATTGGTACAAAGGAATATATGGCTGCATGTGATTATGTTGGAATTGTATCTGGTTTAAAGAATAAGGATAAATTCAAGAAAAGTGGATTCCATCAGGTTAGAAGTGAATTTGTAAATGCGCCTATTATAGAGGAATTGCCTATAACACTAGAGTGTGAATTATATTCTTACCAAAATGAAGTAATGGTAGGTAAAATTATTAATGTATCCTCTGATGAAAGATTTATAGGACCAGATGGACTTCCTGATTTAGATAAATTTACTCCAATTACCTTTGATCCAATTCATCATGACTATTTAGAGCTTGGTGAGGCTGTTGGAGAGGCATTTAGTATCGGTAAGGAAAAAATGTAATTATTGGCTATACGAGAGTATAGCTTTTTCTTTCCCTTTATTGATTTTTTATCCTTTATCATATATGATAAATATAGATAACAAGGAGGCTTTTTATGGGCAAGGTATGGTTAGATTGGGAAACCGCAAATAATTTTATTACAGATGCATTTGTAGGATATGGTGTACCTTTTGAGGATGCAAAAATCTGTACAGAGGTATTACTAGAAAGTGATAAAAGAGGTATTGAATCTCATGGATGTAATCGATTCAAGCCAATTTATATTGATAGAATTGTTGCAGGTATTCAAAATCCTGTGACGAATTTTGAAATTGTAAAGGAAACAGAGTGTACTGCAGTTGTTGATGGACATGACGGAATGGGTCAGGTCATCGGTAAAAGAAGCATGCAGATGGCAATCGATAAAGCAAAAAAATATGGAATGGGTATGGTTGTTGTAAGAAATTCCTGCCACTATGGAATTGCTGGATACTATGCAACACAGGCTACAAGCCAGGGCTGTATTGGTATTACAGGTACAAACGCAAGACCAAGCGTTGCCCCTACCTTTGGTGTTGAGGGTATGTTTGGTACAAACCCACTTACTATTGGTATTCCATCCGATGAGCCATTTGATTTTATCCTAGATTGTGCTACATCCATCACACAAAATGGTAAGATTGAATATTATGAAAGAATCGGTGAGGATGTACATGAGGGTACCATTATTGGACTTGATGGTAAGCCTGTTTTAGGTGATGCAGGGGTTGCATTAAAGAAGATTCGAAGTGGCGAGGCTGCACTGACTACCCTAGGTGGTATTGGTGAGGCTTTAGGTGGATATAAGGGCTATGGTTATGCCGTTGCTGTTGAGCTATTATCTGCAGTATTACAAGATGGATT
This sequence comes from Acholeplasmatales bacterium, assembly GCA_017388605.1. Next base: position 1,477 of record JAFPIE010000231.1, read on the forward strand.
ATATGGTAAGGATTTAAATGGTAAGGATAAGGACGGTAATAAATCTCCATATCATTTAGGTCATTTCTTTATTGCCATTGATACGAACCACTTCTTAGGCGAGGATTTATGTAGAAAGAAAACAGGAGATATTTTAAGAAGCATCCGTGCTTCTCGTAAACAGCCTGGAGAGGAGCATATTTATACTGCAGGCGAAAAAGAATATCTTGTATGGCAAGAAAGAAAAGATAAAGGTGTACCTATTTCTGAACCAGTACAAAAGGAAATGAGCGCAGTTAGAGATTCCTTAGGACTTAAATATAAATTCCCTTGGGAATAAAAAGCGGGGCTTCCCGCTTTTAAAAATTATAAATGAAAGGGGATGGGCTTTATGCCATTTTTACCTATAACTTTAGAAGAAATGAAGGAATACGGATGGGAACAGCCAGATTTTGTTTATATCATTGGTGATGCTTATATTGATCATCCATCCTTTGGACCTGCAATAATATCTAGAGTATTAGAAAATTTTGGTTATAAGGTATGTATTGTATCTCAACCAGATATTAATGATGATAAGCCATTTAAGCTATTTGGAAGACCTAGACTAGCCTTCTTAGTTTGTGCAGGTAATATTGATTCTATGGTGGATCATTATTCCGTATCGAAAAAAAGAAGAAAAAAGGATTATTATACTCCAAATGGAGAAATGGGAAAAAGACCAGATAGAGCATTAATTCGATATTGCTCTAAATTAAAGGAATTATATCCGGATGTACCCGTTGTTTGTGGTGGTATTGAGGCTTCCTTAAGAAGATTAAATCATTATGATTATTGGGATGATTCTGTAAGAAGAAGTGTATTACTTGATTCTCATGCAGACCTACTTTTATACGGTATGGGTGAAAAGACCATAGTTCAGGTTGCAGATGCCCTAGATTCTGGCTTAGATATTAAGGATATTATTTATATTAGAAATTCTGTATGGAAAACAAAGGATAAGGATTTATTGCCAGAGGATGCCATATGGCTTCCTTCCTATGATGAGGTTTTAGCAGATAAAATGAATTATGTTAAATCCTTCCAAATTCAATATAAGAATACCGATGCCTTTACAGGTAAGGCTTTAATTGAGCCTTATAAGAATGTATATGTTGTACAAAATCCACCTGAGTTTCCATTATCTCAAGAGGAAATGGATGCAACCTATTCCTTACCATATATGAGAGCGTGCCATCCATTAATTGAGGCTAAGGGCCATGTTCCTGCCATCGATGAGGTAAAATTCTCCGTTATATCGAATAGAGGATGCTATGGAGGATGTCATTTTTGCGCGCTTACTATGCATCAGGGTAGAATTATTCAATCGAGAAGTAAGGAATCCATTTTAGATGAAATAAAAACTATATCTAAGGATAAGGATTTCAAAGGCTATATCCATGATATCGGTGGTCCTACAGCTAACTTCTATAGACCTGCATGTGGTAAGCAATTAAAGCATGGTGTATGTACGAATAGAGAATGTATTGGCTATGATCCATGTAAGAATTTAGAGGTGGACCATACCGAATATTTAGATATCTTAAAGGAAGCAAGAAAGCTTCCTGGAATTAAAAAGGTCTTCGTAAGAAGTGGACTTAGATATGATTACATTATGTATGATAAAAACCCTGAATTCTTTGAAGAATTAATTAAATATCATATCTCAGGACAGCTAAAGGTAGCTCCAGAGCACATTGCAGATGAGGTATTAGTAAGAATGGGTAAGCCATCTCGTGGCTTATATGATGAGTTTGTAAATCGTTATGAGAATTTAAATCATAAATTTGGTATGGACCAATATTTAGTTCCATATTTAATGTCCTCTCATCCTGGATCTACATTAAATAGCGCGATAGAGCTTGCAGAATATTTAAGAGATTCCGGCCATATGCCAGAGCAGGTACAGGACTTTTATCCAACCCCAGGTACAGCATCCACCTGTATGTATTATACAGGTATAGATCCATTTAGAGGAGATAAGGTATATGTACCAAAGAATCCTCATGAAAAGGCTATGCAGCGTGCTTTAATGCAATATAAGCTTCCACAAAACTATGATTTAGTTTATGAGGCATTAACTAAGGCAGGACGTCAGGATTTAATTGGCTTTGATAAAAAGTGCTTAATTAAGCCTAGAGGATCTAAGGTAGGATATATACCTCCACGTAAGGGAAAAGTGACAAAAACAGGGGATAAAAAGGTAAAATAAATCCTTGAATTCATATTGTTTTATAAAAATACATATTTCCTATTATATTTTTTAAATATTTGGTTTATAATAATATAAAGATTACATTTTATAAAACTAAAGAAGGATGGAAAATAATATGGCAGCAATTGGAAAATTTGTTATTTTTAATGAAGGCGGATTCTTTTATAAATATCGTCTATATGCAAATAATGGTCAAGCATTAATCATCAGTGAAGCATATAAGGATAGAAAAGCATGCTTAGGTGGTATTGATACACTAAAGAAGAACATCGATAATTTAAAGCTTGATTACGAAAAGGACAAGAAGGGTGCATGGTGCTTCCGCTTAATTACCCAGCAGGGTAGACCTCTTGCACAAAGTGCAAATTATAAAACTCAAAAGGATGCAGAAAGAGCTGCAGGCTCTTTCCAAAAATTTGCATTGACAGATAAAATTGTTGATGAGGATCAAACCAATTCAGATGATCACTATGATGTACAGATTATGGAAGATTCTATTTCTCCATCTTCAAATGGTAAATTCTTAATTCTGAATGAGGATAAGGATTATTATTATCAGCTTAAAGCAAATAATGGACAGGTATTATGTACTTCTCAGGCATATCTATCGGAAAAGTCAGCAAGAGATGCAATGGAGAATTTCCGTAAGAATGTTTATGAAGGTAATTTCTATATCTTTATTGATAAGCGTAAGCAAGCATTCTTTAAGCTATATTCTAAGCAATTACGTTTAGTTATGACAGGTGAAACCTATAAGACAAAGGATATGGCTATTAGTGCTGCAAAATCTGTTTTAAAATTCGCTCGTGATGCAAAAGTAGTAGAATAATAGATGTTAGGCCTAGCAATAGGCCTTTTCTTCACTACAAATTATGTAGAAATGTGACATAAATTGTTATATAATCTTTATCGGAAAGAGGTATAGTATTATGATTGAAATTAAGAATTTTTCAAAAACCTATGTTAAAGGAGTAAAGGCAGTAGATAATTTATCCTTAACCATAGAGGATGGTGATCTTTGCGCCTTTGTAGGATTAAATGGTGCAGGTAAATCCACAACAATTAAGGCAGTTATGGGTATTTTACCATTTGAAGAGGGCGAGATTATAGTTGATGGAAAGAATATAAAATCAAACCCTGTAGATATTAAAAGAGAAATGGCCTATGTACCAGATAATCCAGAGGTTTATGCATTTATGAAGGGAATCGATTATATTAAATTCATTTTATCGATTTATGGTACACCATTTGATGAGAAGGAAATGGAAGACTTTGCTAAGGAATTAGGTATTTATAATGCCTTAGGTGATTTAGTAAGCTCCTATTCTCATGGTATGAAGCAAAAGATAGTTTTACTTGCTGCATTCCTACATCATCCAAAGATTCTAATACTAGATGAGCCATTTGTAGGCTTAGACCCAAAGGCTACCCATTTATTAAAGGAAAAGATGAAGGATTATACAGCCAAGGGTAATACAATATTCTTCTCAACACATGTACTTGAGGTTGCTGAAAAGCTATGTAATAAGGTTGCAATAATTAAGAAGGGTAAGCTTGTTGCATCAGGTAATATGGAGGATGTTATTAAGGATAATTCCTTAGAGGATGTATTCTTAGAAATATTTGATGAAAAAGAGGCAACGACAAATGAATAGTTTCTTTGCATTAACCAAGGTATTCTTTTTATCTGGCTTCAATGTAAATAAGAAAAAGAAGAATCAAAAAAGTGCATTTCGTCTATTTGCATTAACCTTGGCTTTATTTATGTTTACCTCGGCACTCCTATCCTTTGTATTTTCAGAAAAAATGAAGGAAGCAGGTCTACCAATCGAAACATTCTTAGGTGTTATTTTAATGTTTGCATTTATGCTAAATTTAGCTATATCTATATTTCAGCTACAATCCATTATATTTAACACTAAGGATTATGAATTTCTAGAAAGCTTACCTGTAAGTAAGCCTACCATTATTGCATCAAAGCTTTTTGCAACATATTTAATCAATTTATCAGAGGATTTAGCATTAATGATTCCAGCAATCATTATTTATTTAGTGAATGCTGGTGGCGCAATACCTTCCTTAATGGCACTTGTTGGTGCAATCCTAATTAGCTTTATTCCAATATTAATTTCTGCAATTATTGGTTCTTTATCTGCATTAATCTCATCGAAGAGTAAGCATTCGAATTTAATCAATATTATTACAAGCTTACTCTTAATTACATTACTATTTGGTGGATACATGTATATAAATTATGCAGGTGCAGATAAGCTAAATACTATAATGGAAAGTATATTTTTCTTAGCTTGGATATCTCATGGTATCTTTGGAGAATATATAGAAGTACTTTATTATGTTTCATTCAATTTAGCTGCAGCAGCGATTGTAATTGTTTTAATTTCTTTAATCTATAGACCAGTAAATACCTGGTTAAATAGTAATAATGGACATACAGATTATGATAAGCTTAAGAAGAAGAATAAGGATACGAATCAAAAATTAGATCATATTCTATTAAAGAAGGAATGGAATATGGTGCTTAGAAAGCCTCAGTATTTATTGAATTCTATCTTAGGTGAAATATTCTATTTAATTATGGCAATCGTATTTATTTTAATGCCTACCTTATTTCTTAATGGTGCAAGTGAAACACCAGAATCCTTACCATATGTATTTGCCATACTCGTACCAGCAATGGGAGTATTCATGAATTCTATTGCAACAACAACCTCATCAAGTATTTCCTTTGAAGGAAAATATGGCTATGAAATGCTAAGGTGCTATCCAATGGAGAATAATGCAATTATAAAGGCTAAGCTTAAGGTTGGTATTTATTTACAGGCTATAATGAATTTATTTGTATCTTTAATCATTATGGTATTCCTTATTATAAAAGGCTTCTATCAGCCATACCATATCATTCCCGTATTCCTTTACCCACAGCTTGCAGGAATTACCTTGGCTATTGTTGGTATGCTTACAGGCTTAAGATGGCCAAAGCTAGATTATGAAAATGAATCTCAGGTTTTAAAGAATTCTGCAGCTTCTAATTTATTATTGCTATTTGTAATGCTACCTAGTACCGTTATCTTTGGAATACATGTACCTTTAGGTATTTTTGGATTGGAATACGAATTCCTACATTATGTATCTTTAGGCTTGATTGTATTCCTATATGCAATAATAATTATAATTACACTATCAATTCTAAAGAAGAAGGGTTCATCCTTATTTGATAGAATCATTTCAAGATATTAAAGGAAATCACTAACCTGCACGGTTAGTGATTTTTTTCTACACTTTATAAAATAACTTTTACTTTTCTTTTTAGCTCATAATTGGTATAATAAACTAGAGTAACTATAAAATATTAGCAGGTGATGCTTAATGGCAAAAATTAAAGTTATGTTCCCTCGCGTTGAAGCGGGATTTGGACACATTATGACCTGTAACGCTGTTGAGGAAATATTTAGTAAGAAATATGGATCTAAGGTAGAGGTCATTAATATTAATTTTTACTCTGATGCAGAGGATCAAAAACTAAAGAAATATGGTGAATTTTTAAAGACACAGGTAAGAAATTATACTGCCCATCCACTACTTGGACATTTTGCAACCTTCTCCTGTGAATTTTGGGGAACGGATTTATCTACATGGGGAACCTTGAAATTTCAGGTTCCTGGTTCTTATAAAAAGGGTATTGAATTCCTTCAATCCTTTCACCCGGATGTAGTATTTTCTACGCACTGGGCAACCAATTATTATGCTGAATTGATGCAACCAAAGCCATTTACGGTAATGTATTGTCCTGATGCCTTATTAAATAAATTATTTAAATATCCTGCGGATTTATCCTTAGTATCTATGGAAACAGGATATACAGAGGCAAAAAGAGATACAACCTATGATTCATCGAATTTAAAGCTTGTACCATTCTGCATAAGAAATGATGCATTCCTTATTAAGGATGATAAGGCTACAGCTAGAAAGAAATTGAATTTACCAGATAAATTCACTGTCGTATTGGCTGAGGGTGGGTATGGTAGAGGTGCAATGAAAAAAATTGTCACCAAGCTCATTAAGGAGCATGTTCCTGTAACGGTTATTCCTGTATGCGGAAAGAACCAAGAGCTTTATGAATATTTTAAAACCCTGAAGCCAACAGAGGAAGTAACCTTCCTACCACAAGGCTTTATTACCAATATTTTTGAATATATGGTCGCATCGGATTTATTCTGTGGTAAGGCAGGAAATATGATTGCAGAGCCTACCTTCTTTGGGGTTCCATCCATTATTACAGGTACATCCACAAAGATTGAGACGAATATTGGTAATTATTATATTGATTATGTTCATTGTGCAATTAAGGAGTTTAACCCATCTAGGGTAGTTAAGCTTATTAAAAAATATGTGAAGGATCCAACAATTTTAGTTCCATATATTAAAGCTGCAAAGGACCATCATTCCTCCTATGGAGCTGAGGCTACTGCAGATTTACTTTGGGAAGAAATTGTTAAGAGATTCCCACAGGTTTTAGAAGAAAAAGGAGAGTAAACAAGAGAGGTATATTATGAATTATGTAGATATTGTTAATTTAGTCTTTTCTATAATATTTGGAGTATATGCATTAATGATGCTTCATTTTATCATCTTCGG
>JAFPIE010000232.1 GCA_017388605.1 Acholeplasmatales bacterium
TACAGAATTAATCTATATGAAAAAGCATTTCTCCTTTGAAATTATTGGCCAAACCCTAGATGATGCTGTAGGTGAGGCATACGATAAGGTTGCAAGAGTTGTAGGATTACCATACCCAGGAGGACCTCACGTAGACCGTCTTGCACATGAGGGTATGGATACATATCATTTACCAAGAGTATATTTAGAGGATGGATCCTATAATTTTTCCTTCTCAGGCTTAAAGAGTGCAGTTATTAATTTAGCGCATAATGCTCATCAGCGTGGAGAAGAAATTAACGTAAATGATTTATGTAGATCATTTCAGGATTCTGTAACTGAGGTCTTAGTTAGAAAGACTTTGAAGCTTGCAGAGGAAAGAAATGTTAAAAACATTATCGTTGCTGGTGGTGTATCTGCAAATAAGGGCTTAAAGGAAAGATTTATGGATGAGGCAAAGGATTTTAATGTATGCATTCCATCCATTAAATATTGTACAGATAATGCAGCTATGATCGCTGCTGCAGGATATTATCAATACCAAGAATACCCAGGCCTTGCTGATTTAACTCTAAATCCAGATGCATCCTTAGAGCTTGAGGATAAATACCCATTAAAGGAGGAATAATATGGCACATATTGATATCAATATGATTAGTAATGCTTTAGGAAGAGCGGTTGATTTTACCTTGATATTACCAACAAAAACCTCTCCAACATTAGAATCAAATTATGATGCAAAAACAAATACCTATTATCAGGATAAAAGAAACAAGAAATATCCATTATTAATTCTTTTACATGGCTATTTAAATGATGAAAAGAATTGGGGAAGATACGCAAGAGCGGAATTCTATGCAGAAGAAAACAATATTGCCATTTGTATGGTGAATGGAGAAAACAAATTCTATATGAATTGGGATACTCCAGTAACTAAGGATAATTTCTTTGATTTCATTGAATATGAGCTTAAGGATTTCTTATATGGCACATTCCCTATTTCCTCAAGAAGAGAGGATAATTTCATTGCAGGATTATCTATGGGTGGCTTTGGTGCCCTATTCCATGGATTAACGAATTCAAGAAGCTATTCTGCCATTGGTGCATTTAGTGCACCTTATACGCAAATGAAGGAATTAGGCTTTGATTTTAAAAAGATTATTGGAAGAAAAACAGATATTCCATTTATCTATATGTCCTGTGGAGATAAGGATACTCTATTAAAGGATAATGATGATATCGATAAGGATTTAAATGAAATGGGTATATCCCATTTATATAATATTGTTCCAGGCTATGCCCATGAATGGAGATTTTGGGATTTAGAACTTGAAAGATTTATTAAGGGATTAAAAAGAACTGACCCTTATAAAGAGGATTCTCCTAGAGGAGTATAAAGGAAAGAGGAAGCTAGCTAGCTTCCTCTTTTGGCTCATCATTTGACTTTGTATTTCTATATGTAAATATCGATAATAGAATGGAAAATATTGGGAATAAGAAATATAAATAATAATAAAAGCTTGTTAATGCATCTTTAAAAATTATACCTAATACTATTTGAAGGAAGATGGATAGGATAGATATTGCTATACCAAGAATAAGTCTTATTTTATTCTGTAAGAATATTGCAAAAGCTAAATAGCATAGCCCCAAAACGATTGCAAGAATGAACCAATAAGCCCCATTTCTTGTAAGAAAAACATAGTATAATTGGTTGTAATTTCATCTTTACTTATAGAATACATTGGATATGCAAAATATAAAATAATATTTAAAACGAAGAAGCCTATGGCTAATATAGCATAGCCATTTAAGAAATGGATGGATACGGCCTTATCTTTATCTAATTCCATAAGAAGACAAAGGCTTTCGTTTTTAGCAATTGCACAGGTAAGTGGAATACCAAGTAAATATAAAACTACTGCCTCCCCTAAGGCTATAGTGAATACATTATACCAGAAGGCTTCATTCCATAGATTAAAGGCAATTCCAAGCTCTAAAGATACGATAAATGCATTCGAAATTACAGGGAATATGGCAGCGATAGGCATTTTCCTAATGAAGCACATAGGAATGATTGCAATTATGGTTGCAAGTGTACCAAAAACCATATCATACCACCCAAGGCTTGAGGTGGTATTCGATATGAAGCAGCCTAAGATGAGTGCGAAGGAAAATTTAGGGTTTAATACTACTAGAAGCATTAATACTCCCGATATTCTAAATTGAATTGGCCCATAGGAAATGGGAGCTAAAAGCCATGTCGTTACAACATAGAGTGCTGCAATAATGGCGGATTCAGCAATGAATTTAACACTTATTTTTTTCATTTTTTCCTCCTTGCTATAGCGAAAAAATAATTTGAAGTTATAATAAAACTTTAAAA
>JAFPIE010000233.1 GCA_017388605.1 Acholeplasmatales bacterium
AATTATCTTTGAAGCCGCTAAAAGCAATCTTATAGCGATACAGGGCAAAGAAAAATTGCCAAGCTTAAAGTCTCTTCAAGCGGAGCAGCAAAATCTCCTTGAGAACCAAAATCAGCTATATGATGAGCGAAAAAAACTTAAAAAAGAGGCCTCGGCCTCTTTTTAAAAATAGAAATATAAGGATATTACCTTTTTATTAATGGATATTTGCTTTTCATCCTTTAAATTTCCAAGCTCTCTATACATAGCACATCGATTAATTCCTAAATAATCTGCAAGCTCTGTATAGGTAAAGGGTAGGGTAATATTTTTTGATTTTTGTTGCTTTGAAATCAATTTAAAATATTCCAATAATCTTTCTCTTATAGTCTTTTGGGATAAAACCTGAATTCTTTCATTTCTTTTCAAAATAATATCGGACATAATTCGAATTAAATTTTCCTGAAGCTGCAAATAATAGGGCAGCTTTTTTATTCTATCGGAATAGATTTCAGTAAAGTCAATGAAGGTTATGGTACAAGGACTAACCGATACTACCTCATAATCATGAGAGGTAATCGAGGATATTCTTGTTCCAAAGATTTGGTTTTTAGATAATTCCTCAACTAAAATTCTATCTCCATTGTAATCATTTCTTATAATTTGTACAAACCCGCTATCAATAATACCTATGGTATTATTATTTTCGGCATTGAATACAGTAACTCCTGAAGGGAATTGTGATTTGATTGCTCTTAGGTTTAAAAGAAGTGTTTTTTTATCACTCTCTGGAATGTTAAAAAATAAGTCATTCATAGCTTGAATTCCCCCTCTTAAATTTATTATATCATTTTGGTTAGTTTGTTGTAAATACAACACTATATAAAATTTTTTAGGTATATAATATCACTTGAGTTTTTTGAAAAAGATGGTGGTATTATGAAGGTAATTAAACGAGATGGACATGTCGTAGATTTCTGTCCGGATAAGATTGAAGCAGCCATTGAAAAGGCGAATGCTTCTGTGGATGAGGATAAAAGAGTATCCCCTATCCAAATTAGAAATATAATTAAATATATTGAAACAAGGGACAAAAAAAGAATATTAGTAGAGGATATTCAGGATATCATTGAGCTAAAGCTCATGACGATTGGTAAATACGAGGTTGCTAAAAAATATATAACCTATCGTTATAGAAGAGAGCTTGTAAGAAAGAGTAATACAACAGACCAAACGATTAAGGAATTAATTGATGGCTCTAATGAATATTGGAATACAGAAAATTCAAATAAGAACGCAAGAGTTGTTACAACACAAAGAGATTATATTGCAGGTATTACATCTACCGATATCACAAAGAGATTTTTATTACCTCAGGATATTGTGGATGCACATGAGGCAGGTATTATTCATTTCCATGATGCGGATTACTTTGCTCAAAATGCATTACATAACTGTAATTTAATTAATTTAGAGGATATGCTACAAAATGGTACAAATATTAATGGTGTAATGATTGAGAAGCCTCATAGATTTTTAACCGCTATGACGATCGCAACACAAATTATTACCTGCGTTGCATCTAGCCAGTATGGTGGTACAACCATTTCCTTAACCCATTTAGCTCCATTTGTTCGTCTATCTAAGGAGTATTATATTAAGAAATATCAAAATAGAGGCTTAGAACCTGAATTAGTAACTAAATTTGCTAATGAGGATTTAGCAAAGGAAATTACAGATGGTGTACAAACCTTCCAATATCAGATTAATTCTATGACGACAACCAATGGTCAAGCTCCATTTTTATCCGTTTGTATGTATTTAGGTGAAACAAAGGAATATAAAGAAGAGCTTGCTATGCTTATTGAAGAAACCCTTAAGCAAAGAATTGTTGGTATGAAAAATGAAAAGGGTGTATATATTACACCTGCCTTCCCAAAGCTTTTATATGTGCTTGAGGAGGATAATATTCATGAGAATTCAAAATATTATTATTTAACTATGCTTGCTTGCAAGTGTACAGCTAAGCGTATGGTACCAGATTATATTTCTGAAAAGAAGATGAAGGAATATAAAATTGATAAGAATGGTAATGGAAATTGCTACCCATGCATGGGCTGTAGATCCTTCCTTACTCCATATGTAGATAAGAATGGTAAGCCAAAATATTATGGTAGATTTAACCAAGGTGTTGTAACCATCAATTTAGTTGATGCAGCCTTATCCTCCGATAAGGATATGGATAAATTCTTTAAGATTATGGATGAGCGATTAGAGCTTTGCCATAGAGCACTTCAAATTCGTCATAAGAGATTATCTAAGGTAACCTCTGATGTTGCACCAATTTTATGGCAATATGGTGCTCATGCAAGATTAAAGAAGGGGGAATCCATTGAGCCATTGCTTCATGGTGGATATTCTACAATTTCCTTAGGCTATGCTGGATTATATGAATGTGTTAAATATATGACAGGACACTCTCATACAGATGGTGGTGAGGGTAAGGAATTTGGTCTTAAGGTAATGCAATTATTAAA
>JAFPIE010000234.1 GCA_017388605.1 Acholeplasmatales bacterium
GAATAAATCTTCAACAACCGTTTTTGTCATTCGGGAAGAAATGCCATTTCTCTCCAGATAGGACATCAGGTCAGACTGAATTTCAGACTTCACTTTGAAAACCTTCATTACCTCTAAGTCAGAATTACAATCAGAAATACTCTTAATCATCTCATCATAGAAATCTCCGATCAGTCTTTGTAAGGACTGTTCTTCTTCTGTCATTTCCAGATGAACATCATCTGCCTTATGTGCCATAGCCTCTTCACCAGTATTAAAAATTTTACATTCATAGCCTTCCTTTTTTAAATAGGTTTCTAAAAGCCCAGCTAGATTCTTTTCATCCTCTACAACATTAATTTTAAACATATAATCGCCACCTTTACATATAATTATTATACCAAAATTTAACTTAAATACAAAGAGGAAGCTCTTTCGGGCTTCCTCAATGTACTAAATAGGGAGAGTTAGTTTGTTTATGAAAAAATTTTTTTTACTGTGGTGTAGGGATCACCACTGGTCCTTTTTCAAGACACCAATAGTATAACAATAAAATGTGTGATTTTTAGAGCTCTAATTATGTGAAATTATGTGATTTTTCACATTATTTTTTACAAAAACTATCTTTTAGTATTAAAACCAATACTTCTATTTCTTGTTTCATTCATTTACATATTTAATAACTTGAATATTTGTGATAAAATCTTGTTGTTGATATTTTATGGAAGGTGATCACTATGGATTTAAAGGAACATATTACAACAATACCAGATTGGCCAAAGAAGGGAATTATGTTTAGAGATGTAACTTCCTTATTACAAAACCCTGAAGCATTCCAATATGCTGTTGATAAGCTTGCGGAATTTGGTAAAAAAGTTGGAGCTACTGTTGTTGCAGGACCTGAAGCACGTGGTTTTATTTTTGGTGCACCTGTTGCGGCAAAGCTTGGAGTAGGATTTGTACCTGTTAGAAAGCCTGGAAAGCTTCCAAGAGCTGTAATTACTGAAAATTATGATCTAGAATATGGTTCTAATACACTTTGTGTACACGAGGATGCCTTTAGTCCATTTGATAGGGTTTTAGTTATAGATGACCTTTTAGCTACAGGTGGTACTGCATTAGCTACTGCACATTTAATTGAGCATAGTGGGGCAAGTGTTGCAGGACTTGGATTTGTAATTGATTTAGTTGACCTTAATGGTAAAGCATTACTAAAGAACTATAAAGTTGAAACTCTTTGTGAGTACGAAGGTGAATAAAAAAAGAGCATTTGCTCTTTTTTTTTACCATTTATTATAATGTATCCTAGATTCTTCAAAATGATTTTCTTTTATTCTTTCATCATTACTATATCCTAGAGATATAATTGAATGTGGTACAAAGCCTTCTTTAAGCTTATAATAATCCTTAAGCTTTTCTACTCTATCCATTTGAGGATATATACCAAGCATTACACTTCCCACATTTAGTGCGTTTGCTGAAAGCATTATATTTTGACAAGCTAAAGATGCGTCAATTATAGAATAATCTTTTGCTTTAGAAAAGGCTCTTGTCATATCCATAAGAACAACTATTGCATGTGAAGCCTCATTAAGCATACTGCATGTTCTTCCAATAAGATTAGCTAAAGCTTTTAATTCTTCTCTATCATCCACTACTATAAATGCATAATCCTTTAAATTAAGGCAGCTAGGCCCTGCCATAGCAGCCTTCATTATTTTATCTATAACATCATTACTTATTTTTTCATTAGTATATTTTCTTACAGATTTTCTTTCTAAAATATTATTATAAGCATCCATCTTATTACCTCATTTATAATTATAACAAAAAAGGAGCATTTGCTCCTTTTATTTTACTTATCGTATAGATCCTCATAAGAATCCATGATATCTCCATACTTGTCCTCATCGAACTCGTCCTCATCTGGATTATCACGAATAGTATCGAACTCAGATTCATCTGTATCATCAGCTTCATAATCACTATCATCAGCATAAGGATTCTTTCCATCATCCTCATCATCTAGATCCTCAGAAGCCTCATCTGAATCCTCATCATCCTCATCATCAGATGTCTTAACCTCTTCCTCAGTAGAGAAGTCCTCAAGAGTTGGCTCGTTGCTATCTTCCTCCATCTCTTCTTCCTTATTAAAGGCAGATGCATCCTTATCCCACTCTTCAAGTGATTGGCGATCCTTAAGATCCCACATATTCTCACCCATATATACGAAATCAGCAGATGTAGTAATATCTACATAAAGCTGAGTAGCCTTATCACCATTGTCATCAATGTTCTTAAGCTCTAAAACCTTTGAAATAATTTCATTTACAGCTACAGGACCCTCAGAATTCTTAACGATTTCCTTAGCAGCCTCTAGCATAGATAATTGTGAATAATCTACATTATTTGCCATAGAAATTCCTCCATTTTTACACATTATATATTCTAACATAATTCTTTTAAATTTCAATAGTTTATTTTTTTACCACAAATATTTTGTAAAGCCCATATGAATTGCCATTTATTACAAGCTCATAAAAAAGAGTTATCTTATCACCTGTAATCTCTATTTTTTTAGCTTCAGCAATAAAATCAAATTCTAGGTCCGCCCCTTTAAAATGTCCAGGACATTTCCTTCCAATTTCTAAATGCATATCCATACTGCATCCACCTA
>JAFPIE010000235.1 GCA_017388605.1 Acholeplasmatales bacterium
GCTTACTTGGGGTTGCCCCATATCCACTATCTATAGAGCTTCCACTAACGTAGACATGCGTTGAGTGGTAGCTTGAGTGCGAATGGTAGCTTGAGTGCGAATGATAGCTTGAGCTATGTGAGCTATGCCCACCATGAAATCCTCCACTGTGTCCACCACTATGTCCTCCGTGAAATCCTCCCATAATCTTTTCCTCCTTAATACTTTTTTTCTGGTCTTATTTTTCTAAGTAGATAATAATCTAATTCATCCTTCATATTCTCAGGCATCTTTCTTTCAATTGGAAAATATGCAGCATTTATCCATCTTTCAGATAACTTAATAATGAATGTATAGGTTTTTATATAATTTGGCTCACTCAATCTTTCTATCACATCATTATGTGAATGGATAGTAGCTCCACCCTGCTTAGCAAGCCTTGCAAAGGAAATCGATGGAATTCCTTTATCTGCAAATGGTGTTGAATCTGAGGAATATACTCCCTGGTATACATGAATAGGGAAGCCTATTTCCTTAGATGTATATTCTATATTATGAATAATACTTACATCTCCTGTAACACAGGCTATATCATAGCCTAGGGTTACTGCAACCATATCTATATTAATATTTAATACGATTTTTTCAAGCTCATTCTCATGATTACTTACATAGGCTTTACTTCCAAGTAAGCCCATTTCTTCGCTTCCGCACCAAATAAACCTCAAGGTTCTCTTTGGTTTATTTCTCATATAATATTCATATAATTGCAATAATGTAATTACACCAGTCCCGTTATCATATGCTCCCTTAGAATAGGCAACACTATCATAATGTGCTGTAAATGTTATAATTTCATCTTCAATTTCACCCTTAATTTCAGCTACTACATTTCTAGAATTTCTTTTTAAATCCTCCGTAATTAAGGTTAAATTGGCCGTTTTATATCCGTTTGCTAATATTCTCTCAGCATCCTTCATTCTTATCATTACTGTTGGAATATAGCCTTCCTTATAATAGGGCTCTCTATTTAGATATGGATCTAAATCGACATCCTTATTATTTTTATATACATCTCCTGTAGTTGTAATAAAGCCTAAGGCTTTTTCCTTTATAGCCTTCATATAGGCTTGATATTGTACTCTTTTTCCTGGCGTTAAAATGATTTTATTACATAAATTCGTCATTTTCAATTCTTCTATAGAGGATATAGAAACTATCTCTCCTGTAACACCCTCATGATTCGTATTACCACTATAGCCTGAGCCCTTACATTCGATTTCATGCTTACCATCAAATACAAGCTTTTCTTCTTTAATGTTCGATGCATCAACTAAGAATTCTTCTATACTTGCAGTACCGCCTAATCTTTCTATTTCCTCTTTAATTAAATTAGAAGCCTTCTCCTCTTCTACACTTCCACCAGTTCTTACAAAATAAATATTCTTTAAAAAATCAAAGCTATGATAGTTTTTCATATACTCTCCCTTAACTTATATTATCTATATTCAATAAACCAAAATTAAAGCCTAATTCCTTGGCCTTTTGGTACCATTTACTAGCACGATCATCATCCTTATAATCATATTCATAGATCATACCTAGTAAATAGAATGCCTCACCCTTCCACTCGTCTATTGCCTCATTCTTTTCTATTATATTTAAATAATTATCCTCCATACTTCTATCTATAGGTATCAGCATAGCGCCCAAAACTAATTCCTCTTCTATTGCTTCTACACCATTATCTACGATGTTCGTTTTGTAAAAATAGACCTCTTCTCCAATTTTAAGTGCTTGCCTATGCCCATCAATAATAATATTTGAATCTATAATTTGTATAGATTTAAATTTCTTTAATGGATGTATTTCTCTATGGATATCATATGTATGATTTTCTAGCTTAAGATAGCATAAGGCAGCTCTTCTTATTCTCATACATTCAGAAACAGCCTTTATTCTTATTACATATTTCATTATTTTAAATAGTCCTTTACGGAATCTTGGAAATTATTGTTGATTTGATCATTAATTACATTCATTGTTTTAATTAAATTGTTCATCTTTTCAACAATAGCATCATGACTAGATTTATTTACATCCTTATTTTCTTCAAAGAATTCAATACAAGCATTAGAAAAATCTAATAAGCCTTCAACGAATTTTTTTCTTTCATTCATAAGAAGAACAAATCTTTTATATTGATTTAATGCGTTTATTAAATTGGAAGAAAATTCTGTTAAATAATGCTCAAGACCATACATCTTGCAAAGCTCTGTATTAATCTTAGCGACAACATTTACGTTTTCTTCATATTCTACCATTAATAAATTAACGCCTTCATTATTTTCCACAAGAATCCACCTCACTTATTCATATTATAGCAAAAGCATATGAATTATTCAAAATATAGAGATAAAAACTCACAATAATATATACTTTTATTTTTTTTATATGATATACTTATAAAAAGGAGGTATCCTTTATGAATTTTATACAATCCTTTTTAATAAATAATTTTGTATTGGTTTGTATTTCTATCGTTTTAATGATAAACGTAATTCAAAAATATAAGGAGCATAAAAGATTGAGTATATATATTATACTTATTCTTTCGGCAACTCTAGTGCTAGCCCTTTGTGATTCGCTTAAATTTTACTTCCAGGATGAGGCAAGAAACGTTACGGCTACACTTATATTTTCTAATTTAGGATATACTATAAGACCAGTATGTATCTTATTATTTATATTCCTAAGTGGACAAAGATTTAGAGCAAAGCCTACGATAATATTATTGATTCCACTTCTATTTTGTTTTATTGTATATTCTCTTCCATATTTCCCACAAACAAGAGAGGCTGTATATTGCTATATACAAGGAGAGGATGGAGGCCTCTACTGGCAAAGCGGAAATACATTTTTAAGATATACCTCACATA
>JAFPIE010000236.1 GCA_017388605.1 Acholeplasmatales bacterium
ACTCTATCCATTGAAGGTCCATATGCCTATGGTCTATTAAAGGCTGAGCGTGGAGTACACCGCTTGGTTCGTATTTCTCCATTCGATTCGAATGCAAGACGTCATACCTCCTTCTGTAGCTGCGAAATTGCACCTCAAATTGAGGAAACATCCGATTTAGTGATTCCTGAGGAGGATTTAAGAATTGATACCTTCTGTTCCTCAGGTCCTGGTGGACAGGGTGTTAATACAACCTATTCTGCAGTAAGAATTACACATAAGCCAACGGGTCTATTTGTTGCATGCCAAAAGGAGCGAAGCCAAATCCGCAATAAGGAAATTGCGATGACTCTATTAAAATCTAAGCTATTAGAGCTTGAAATTAAGAAGCAAGAGGAAGAGCTTGCTAAGGAAAAGGGTGAACAAATGGGTATTAATTTTGGTTCACAGATACGTTCCTATGTATTCTGTCCATATACCCTAGTTAAGGATCACCGTACGGATTATGAAATGGGAAATATCACAGCTGTAATGGATGGAGATATCGAAGGCTTTATGCTTGAATATTTAAAGATGAAGGCTGGTGCTAAGAATGAGTAATGAAGAATTAAAGGAAGCCAAAGAGACAATTCAAGAAATAGAAAAAAAGAATAAGCCTGATTTTAAGAAATGGTTTATTCAATATATATGGATTAGTGTTGGTGTAATCTTTGTAACGCTTGGTTATTATTTCTTCTTTGACCCTGCAAAGATTATTGCAGGTGGAGTTACTGGTCTTGCAATATTCCTAAAGCCTTTATGGGAAAATTCAAGTTGGTTCACATCTTCTATATTCCTATATGGAATAGAAGCAATTTGCTTACTTTTAGGTTTAATCTTTATTGGTAAGGATTTCTTTTTAAAGACGATTTATGCATCGTTATTATACCCATCCTTAGTATTTTTGTTTGAAAGATTACAGGTTCCACAAAATGTAATTTTTGATTCATTTAAACATGTGGATGAATTTGGGAATGTTATATATAATAATCAAGTATTAATCAGTTTATTTTTAGGTGCTTTATTAACTGGTGGTGGAGTTGGTATTGCCCTAAGAAATAATGGATCTACTGGTGGTATTGATGTCATTCAAAAAATGATTTCAAAATATGCTAAGATTCCACTATCTCAAACGATGTATTTTACAGACTGGGTAATCGTATTATTTGCGGGATTAAAATTTACTCCATTTAGCTATTCTATAGAATTTGTTGTATATGGCTCAATAGCTGTAATTGTTGAGGGCTTTATCATCGATTATATTGCCTTATCCATCAAGCCAAGAAGAACCGTATATGTTATATCGGATAATCCTCAAAGCATTAAGGATTTAATCTATTCAGAGCTTGACCGTGGTGTAACCTTCTCCCCAGTTATGGGAGCTTATACCAATAAGGAAAGAACGATGGTTATTTGTACAATGGATAAGAATGAGGCATACCGTATTGTAGGTATGATTTCTAAGGTTGATCCTAAGGCTTTTACCTTTGTAACCTCCTGTAAAGAGGTTAGAGGAGAATATGACAAGAGGGGCATATTTTAATGATTGTAGAAAAGGTTTTGAAAACAAAAAAGGGTTTATATCAAATTACAATTGATAATAAAAATTATTTATTTAGTGAAGATACCATCGTTCAATTTCATTTGATTGAGGGTCATATAACCACTCAAAAGGAAATTGATTTAGCTATAAAGAGTGAAGATGTATCTTCACTTTTTCATAAGGCGGTAGCCTATGCTTTAAAATATGGCGCAGGTGAAAAAAGGGTTAGGGATTATTTAAAAAGAAAAGAGGTTCCTTATTCTACCATTGATTCTATTATAAATAGAATGAAGGAGGATAAGATTTTAAATGATTTAGAATTGATAGATTCCTTAATTGAATCCTATGCCCAAAAAGGAAATGGACGTAATTTAATTAAAGAAAAGCTATATCAAAAGGGCTTTAAAAAGGAAGATATAGAGGATAGATTATCCTATATGGATATGAATACCTATAAAAATGGATTAATTAAGTTATTTTCTAAGGTGGAGCATAGATATGATAAATATGATCTATCTATTCGAAAAGAAAAGCTTAAGGCTTATTTATTATCTAGGGGATATACTTATTCTGAAATTGCTTTCCTGTTCTAATTTAACTTGTTAAATTGAAAATTCTAATATATAATAAAAGTAACTGCGTTACGATATAAATAGAGAAGGAGTGATATTATGTCTGTTCGTGAAAAAATTAATGGTGATTTCCTTTATTATTTCGATCAAGGAAAGGTAACCGACGCATACCAGGTGTTTGGAGCACACCTAGTAAAGGATGAGTATGGGAATATGGTGGCATGTGAGTTTGCCTTATATGCACCAAATGCTGACCACATTTATATTATTGGTGAGTGGAATTATTACCAAGAGGGTCAAACCGAAATGTATTGCATCGACGAGAAGGGTATTTGGTATGCAAGAATTGAGGGTAATTATGAGTGGAAGGCATACAAGTATGTCATCTACACAAAGAATGGACAGCGTTTAATTAAAGCTGATCCATATGCATTCTTTAGTGCATATCGTCCTGCACAGGACTCTAAGGTTTATGATATTGATGGATATTGGTGGAATGACCAGGATTGGATGTTCACCCATGAGAAGAGCTATGATAAGCCTTTAGCCATTTATGAAATGCATTTAGGATCTTGGAGAAAGAAGCCAGATGGTTCATTCTATACCACTGCAGAGCTTGCTCCTATGGTCGTTGATTATATGAAGCAATATGGATTTACTCATGTTGAGGTAATGCCTGCATATGAGCATCCACTTGATATGTCCTGGGGATATCAGGGAACTGGTTATTATTCCATTTCCGCTAGATGGGGTGTTCCTAAGGATTTCATGTATTTTATTGATTTATGTCACCAAAATGGTATTGGTGTAATTATGGACTGGGTTCCTGGTCATATTTGTCGTGATGCTCATGGCTTATATATGTTTGATGGTACTCCACTTTATGAGTATTCAAAGCCTGAGGATAGAGAAAATGTTGAGTGGGGAACTGCAAACCTTGACTTAGGTAAGGGAACAACGAGATCCTTCCTATTCTCTAACGCAATGTTCTATATGAATTATTTCCACATTGATGGTTTCCGTGTAGATGCAGTAAGTAATTTAATTTATTGGCTAGGAAACTGCAACCGTGGTGTAAATGAGGGCGCATGTGATTTCTTAAGACAGTGCTCAAGATTAATCTTTGGTAAGGATGATAGAGTATTATTCATGGCTGAGGATTCTAGTGCTTATGGTAATGTTACAAAGCCAGTTGACTTTGGTGGACTTGGATTTAACTATAAGTGGGATATGGGTTGGATGAACGATACGCTTAAGTATTTCAAGCTAGACCCAATTTATAGAAAGTATCATCATCATCAATTAACATTCTCTATGATGTATTTCTATAGTGAGCAATTCTGTTTACCTCTATCTCATGATGAGGTTGTACACTGCAAGGGCTCCTTATTAAATAAGATGCCAGGTGACCGTTGGCAGCAATTCGCAAACTATAGATTATTAATTGGTTATATGTTTACACATCCAGGAAAGAAGCTATTATTCATGGGTGATGAATTATCTACATATGATGAATGGCATTATGAGGGTGAGCTTGCATGGAATATCCGTCAATACCCAGATCATGATGCATCTGCAAGATTCGTTCGTGATATGACCTTAGTTTATAAATATCATGCACCATTATGGCAGGCAGATTATTCTACAAATGGATTCTACTGGATTCAAGCAGATAATGCAGATCAATCCTTATATGTATTCGCAAGAGTTGCAAATGATCCAAAGGATCAATTAGTTATCGTAATGAACTGTACACCTAATACATATGATAATTATAGAATTGGTGTACCTGAAGCGGATGAATATGAAGAGGTAATCAACTCAGATAAGGATATTTATGGTGGTTCTAATAGAATTAATCCATTCAACTTAAAGGTTGAAAACTATGGCCAGGATAATCAAGCACACAGTGTATTAATGACTATTCCACCTTTAGGTATTTCTGTACTAAAGCCTATTTATAAACCAAAGCCAGTTGTAGAAGAGCCTAAGGAAGAGGTAGAAGAGGCTAAGCCTGTTAAAAAGACTACAGCTAAGAAGACAACTACAAAGAAGGCTGAAGCTGAAAAAGCGCCTGCAAAAAAGGCAACAACAAAGAAGAAAGTTGCATAATCTATTTAATACAATTAAATAAACTTGAAATAATTACGTTGTTTTCGAAACTTTTTTCTATGAAGTATTGAAAGTTTCGGAAACAATGTGATAAAATGCTTATGGAGTTTTCGAAAAATGGAGGGAAACAAATAATGAACAATTATCCTAATTTTAAGGACAAAGAAACATTTAAAAAAGCATTTAAGGCTTATTTAGAAGCTAAGTATGCTATTGATTTTGAAAAGTCAACACCATATCAGCAGTACGTTGTACTAGGTGAAATGATTAGATATTATATTGCCAAGGATTGGAATAACACAAACCAGGTTACATTTGATACAAAGGCTAAGAAGGTTTATTACTTCTCTATGGAGTTCTTAATTGGCCGTATGATTACAAACAACCTTATGAACGCAGGTGTTTATGATGTTGTAAAGGAAGCTTTCGATGATATGGGTATTGACCTTAATGAGGTTGAGCACCAGGAATCTGATGCAGGCTTAGGTAATGGTGGCTTAGGTCGTCTTGCTGCATGCTTCATGGATTCTGTTGCATCCTTAGGTCTACCTGTACATGGTAACTGTATCCGTTACCGCTATGGCTTCTTCGAGCAAGGTGTAGTTAATGGTTATCAGGTTGAGCATCCTGACCGTTGGTTAAAGGATGTTCACGTTTGGGAAATCCGTAAGGATGAGCAGGCTGTTGAAATTCCATTCTATGGATATATTCAGATGTCTACAGTTAATGGTAAGCTAGTAGTAGAACATAAGGATGCTGAATATGTTAAGGCAGTACCATATGATGTACCTATGATTGGTGCAGGTAACCATATCGTTAATACATTAAGATTATGGAGTGCTGAACCAGCTTCAACATATCCTGAAAATGATGCATTCCAGTATGCAAGAAATTTAAGAGAAATTTCTTCTATGCTATATCCAAATGATGATACAGATGAGGGTAAGCTACTTCGTTTAAAGCAGCAGTATTTCTTCGTTGCTGCAGGTGTTAATGGAGCAATCCGTCTACACAAGAAGACCTTCGGTACAGTAAAGAATCTAGCTGATAAGCTAGTATTCCATATCAATGATACTCACCCAGCATTAATCGTTCCTGAATTAATGAGAATTTTAGTTGATGAGGAAGGATTATCTTGGGAGGATGCATGGAACATTACTAAGAACTGCTGTGCATATACAAACCATACTATTTTAGCAGAAGCACTTGAAAAGTGGCCAGTTCACCTATTCAAGAGATTATTACCAAGAATTTATACTATTACAGAGGAAATCAACCGTCGTGTATTACTTGAGATTGCATCTGTATATGGTCCAAATTCTAAGCAGGCTTATGATATGGCTATCATCAAGGATGGTAGAGTTCATATGGCTAATTTAGCAATCCATGGCTCATTTAGCGTAAATGGTGTTGCTGCACTTCATACTGAAATTTTAAAGAATATCGAAATGAAGGTATTCAATGACTATTATCCTGGAAAGTTCAACAACAAGACAAATGGTATTACTCACCGTCGTTGGGTTGCACAATCTAATCCAGAATTAGTTGAAATTTTAAATAAGTATTGTGGTAAGGATTGGATTAAGGATCCTGAGAAGTATTTCCCTGAGCTATTAAAGATCGCTGATGATCCAAAGGCTCAGAAGGAATTCGCTTTAATGAAGAAGGCTCGTAAGGATGCTTTAGCTACAAAGATCTTCAATGAGCAGGGTATTTCATTAGATACAAATTCTATCTTTGATGTACAGGTTAAGAGATTACATGAATATAAGCGTCAGCTAATGAACGCATTACACATTATGTATGTTTATAACCGCTTAAAGAGCGATGCTGAATTCAAGAAGAATTATCATCCTCATACATTTATCTTCGGTGCAAAGGCAGCATCAGGCTATGTTTTAGCTAAGAAGATTATCAAATTAATTAACACTATCGCTGATAAGGTTAATAATGATTATGAAACAAATTCCCTATTAAAGGTTGTATTCTGCGTTAACTATAATGTTACTTATGCAGAAACTATTATGCCAGCTGCAGATGTATCTGAGCAGATTTCAACAGCTTCTAAGGAAGCATCTGGTACAGGTAATATGAAGTTCATGATGAATGGTGCAATTACTTGTGGTACACTTGATGGTGCTAACGTAGAAATTGGTGAGCTTGTTGGTGATGACAATATCGTTATCTTC
>JAFPIE010000237.1 GCA_017388605.1 Acholeplasmatales bacterium
GCACATTATGATAGTGTTGCCTATTCTAAGGGAGCATATGATAACGGGACTGGTGTAATTACATTATTGCAATTATATGAATATTATATGAGAAATAAATCAAAAAGGACCTTGAGGTTTATTTGGTGTGGTAGTGAAGAAATGGGCTTACTTGGAAGTAAAGCCTATGTAAGTAATCATGAGAATGAGCTTGAAAAAATCGTATTAAATATTAATATAGATATGGTTGCAGTAACTCTAGGCTATGATATAGCCTGTGTTACAGGAGATGTAAGTATTATTCATAATATAGAATATACATCTAAGGAATTAGGCTTCCCTATTCATGTATACCAGGGAGTATATTCCTCAGATTCAACACCATTTGCAGATAAAGGAATTCCATCGATTTCCTTTGCAAGGCTTGCTAAGCAGGGTGGAGCTACCATCCATTCACATAATGATGTGATTGAACGATTGAGTGAGCCAAATTATATAAAAACCTATACCTTCATTATTAATTTATCTGAAAGATGGATTAATGCTGCATATTTTCCAATTGAAAGAAAGATGCCTGAAAATATGAAGGATGAATTAGATTATTATCTACTTAGAAAAATAAGACCAGAGAAGAAGTATTAAGGAGGAAAAGATTATGGGAGGATTTCACGGAGGACACAGTGGTGGACACAGCGGAGGATTTCATGGTGGGCATAGCTCACACAGCTCAAGCTATCATTCGCACTCAAGCTACCATTCACACTCAAGCTACCACTCAACGCATGTCTACGTTAGTGGAAGCTCTATAGATAGTGGATATGGGGCAACCCCAAGTAAGCCTATGAGTTACAAGCAAAAGCTTGGCGTTGGTATTGTTTTATTATTTGTTGGTGTATTTTTGTTTTTATTCCTATTTAAGACAGCAACTACCGCAACCATAACAAGAACATGGAAGGCACATGATTATTCTTCTACCTATGAGGCCTATGATTTTGAATATTATGCTAGAGGAAGGGTATATCATGGTACAGGCGATGATGATTTAGATATTAATCATGAGTTTACCATTCATGAGGGTGAGAAATATGATATTTATGTAAGCTTATTAAGCCCTAGTATTTATGATTTTTCACCATCATCGAATGTAATAGCTGTAATATTCTTAGTTATCTTTGGTGGTATTGGTTTAATTACTGTAGTAACCTCTATCCAAGGAATAAAAAGACACCAAGAAAGGCTTAGAGAGGTTGGAGATGCCAATAAGGATGGCGTCATCGATGATAGAGATATCGAATATGCAGAAGCACAAGCTAAGGCTCAAATGGAGGGCACTTACTTAGGTACTAAGAAGGCAGAAAGCGAAAATGCATACAACAAGCATAAGGTTTATAAGAAATGTATATTCTGTGGCACTACCTTAGCTGATGATGCTTTTGTTTGTCCAAATTGTGGCTCTACACAAAATTAATTTTGAATGCTTAATGGGTTTTAACCATTAAGCTTTTCTTTTGTTCCTCTTTACAAATTTGAAATTACTTATATAATTTAAATGCTTGAGTAAAAATGAGGTAGAATTATGAAAAGTATTATTTTAAAAAGTCAATCTCCAAGAAGAAAAGAGCTATTATCTAAAATGGGATATGATTTTACAGTTAAGGTTTATGATTGTGATGAGACAATGGATAAAAATAAAACTCCATACGAAAATGTAAAGCAGCTTGGATTAAAGAAGGCATCGATCAACAAAGAAGAGGATTATGGATCTATTTTAATTGGCTGTGATACAATTGTTGTCTTAGATGGAAAAATCTATGGAAAGCCAAAAAATGAGCTTGATGCATACCATATGCTAAAGACATTATCTGGTAAGAAGCATGAGGTAATGAGTGGTCTTGCTGTTATATATAAGGATTATGTATATAATCTTACTGAGGTATCGGATGTATATTTTAAAGACTTAGGCGATAAAGAGATTTATGATTATATTGCTACTAAGGAATGCTTTGGCAAGGCAGGTGCCTATGCCATTCAGGGCTTAGGTAGAAATTTAATTGATCATTATGAGGGTTCATTAAATAATATTATTGGACTTCCAACAGAACAGCTTGAAAAGATTTTAGGTGAAATCAATGGAATGGAAGATTAGAGATATTGTTATACCAAATCAATTAGTACTAGCCCCTATGGCAGGAAATACAAATGAGGCCTTCCGCATCATTTGTAAGGAAATGGGTTGTGGGCTTGTGATGGCAGAAATGGTATCAGATAAGGCCATTGGCTTTAAAAATGTAAAAACAATAAAAATGACAAAGGTAAATCCTATTGAACATCCCATATCTATGCAAATCTTTGGGGCAGATATAGAATCCTTAGTCAATGCTGCAAAATTTATCGATTTAAAGAGTGATGCAGATATTATTGATATTAATATGGGATGCCCTGTAAATAAGGTAGCAAAGAAGAGTGGTGCTGGTGCATCCTTGCTTCAAGACCCAAACAAGGTTTATGAAATAGTAAAATCTGTAGTAGAGGCAGTATCTAAGCCAGTTACGGTTAAAATTAGACTTGGCTGGGATAGTGATCACATTAACTGCGTAGAAATTGCAAAGCTATGTGAAAAGGCAGGTGCCTCTGCAATTACACTTCACGCAAGAACGAGAGCCCAAATGTATTCTGGCAAGGCGGATTGGGAATGGATTAAAAAGGTCAAAGAGGCAGTATCTATTCCTGTAGTTGGCAATGGAGATATTGTAGATATTGAATCTGCAAGAAAAATGCTTGAATATACAGGTTGCGATGCGATAGCTATCGCAAGAGGAGCCTTAGGTAACCCCTTCCTATTTAGAGAAATAAAGGCCGCATTAGATGGAAATGATATTCCATCAAGACCAACCCATGAGGAATTATATGATACAATCGTAAAGCATTATCATTTATTATTAGAGCTTAAGGGAGAGCATCTTGCGATGCTTGAAATGAGAAGCCATGTGGCTTGGTATTTAAAGGGAATGCCAGGATCCGCAAAGGTAAAGGATGAATGTAATCATCATACAAATTTCGATGAAGTATTAGCTATATTAAGAGAGTATCTAAATATTCAATATTAGTACTGTCGTTATTGGCAAAAATGTATTACTTTTTATAATAAAACATAGCATATATTTCAAATGATCTTTAAGAGGATTGACTGAAAACAAGTCAATCCTTTTTTTGCGTTTATGTACATTTTTAGTCATTTTCTTTGATTTTGTGTTTTAAAAACATCTTGCGAAAAATTTTCGTAAAACTTTCATAACATTTTCAATATCTTTCATGTTGTATTGTTTAAAAAATGTGGTATCATTAAATTGTGATAGGCTCACTATCACATTGATAGAAAGACTTTGAAATTGAGATTGTTATAAAAAAGGGGATGACGAAAATGAATAAAATGAAGGATAAAGCAAAGGAATTCATCATTGATGAGGCTTGCAAAATGTTCCTTAAGGATTCCATTGCAGGGGTTACGATGAGTGACATTGCAAAGGAAGTAGGAGTAGGAGATGCAACAATGTATCGCTACTTTGGCTCGAAACAAAAAATCATTATGGGAGTTGCAGTTAAGCTTGCAAAAGAGGTTTATGAAAAATATTCCAAAAATGATGAAGACAAAACAGGCTTTGAAAGAATAAAAGATTTCTATTATACATATCTTGATGTATTTAAAACCAATAATTCCTATTTCTCTTTTATTAGAGAATTCGATGCATTCTTCTTAACAGAAGCTAAGGAAAAGGTTGATTATGAATATGAAATTGATCTATTCAAGAATAAATATATAGAAGCATATGTTTGGGGTGTACAGGATGGTACAGTAAAAAGAATTGATAATGTTGAATTATTCTACTATTCTACAACTCACGCTTTATTAAATCTTTGTAAGACTCTATCTTATAGTGGTGTATTAGTAAGCCAAGATGAGAAGACCTCCAAAGAGGATGAAATTAAGGCATTAATCGATATTATTCTTTATCGACTAAGTAATAAATAAAAACAAAAAAGGAGAACAAAAATGAAAACAAGAAGATTAACAAAAAAAGAAATGTGGATTTTCGCTATTGGTCAGCTAGGCTGGTCAATTCTTGGTGGTATTATTAGCGCATGGCTAGTATCCTTCTATTTACCTACTAAGGAAAAGGGAACAAATTTCTTCTCTGGCACAGAAATTAATTTTTACACTATTATTCAGCCAGGCTTGATTATTGGTGGATTCTTAACTATTTTAGGTTTAATTACTGCACTTTGTAGAGTATGGGATGCAGTATCGGATCCATTAATTGCAAATTTAAGTGATAATTCTAAAAACAAGAAGGGAAGAAGAATTCCTTTCATGAGAATGGCAGCAATTCCATTTGCTGTAGTCACTATTTTAGTATTTATGGCACCATCTTTATTCTATGGTGGAACAGAGCCTAATGGCTGGAATGTTGCATGGGTTGCTGTAATGCTTGTATTATTCTATACATTTATGACTATCTATTGTACACCATATAATGCATTAATCAGTGAATTTGGTAAGACTCAGGAAGATAGAATGAATATTTCTACATATATTTCCTTAACTTACTTTGCTGGTACATTAATTGCTTATTTACCATTCGTATTTGGTGGAATTGTAAGAGGCTTTGGTGTTGGTTATTATTGGAGCTATGTAATTTGCTTCATTCCATTAGTTGTTATTGCATGTGTAGCTATGTTAATTCCTACATTCCTATTAAAGGAAACAGATTTCGTAGAGCCTAAGCCATCTGGAACAAATGCATTCAAGAGCTTAACTGCAACATTCAAGAATAAGAATTTCTTAAAGTTCTCAGGCTCTGATGTAATGTATTTCGTTGGTTTAACTCTATTCCAAACAGGATTACCATTCTTTGTAAAGGTTACAATGGGATTAGATGAATCTTGGACAATGTATCTACTTGGTGGTATGACTGTATTATCTGCATGCTTCTACCCTATCGTTTCTAAGCTTGTAGCTAAGTGGGGTAAGAAGAAGCTTGTTATCGCTGGTTTCTTAGGTCTTGCTTTAGCATATACATTAACTGCATTAGCATATCCTATTACTCATAATGAGACATCTATCTTAAGCTATGTTGTAGGCTTTGGTGTTGTAATTATTGCTGCATTCCCTATGGCATTATTAGGTATTATTCCACAAGCCATCGTTGCCGATGTTGCTGAAGAGGATTCTATTGTAACTGGAGAAAAGAGAGAAGGTATGTTCTTTGCTGCTCGTACATTTGCAATGAAGCTTGGTCAGTCTATCGCTATGCTAGTATTTACTTCACTTGCCGTAATTGGTGCATCCACTATTGAAGAAGAGGTTGATCCAAACCA
>JAFPIE010000238.1 GCA_017388605.1 Acholeplasmatales bacterium
ACCTTTTTATTTTTCCAATGTGGTGGAAATAAGGTTAAATAGGAAGAATAGGTAAATCTTTCATCCATTAATATGGCAATCCCCATATCCTTCTTATCTCTTATAACTCTACCTACGGCCTGAATGACCTTAGTAAAGCCTGGGTATTGGTATGCATATTCAAAGCCTTTACCATATTCTAATTGGAAATGATCCTTTAAAATATCATTTTCACTACATACCATAGGAAGTCCTACTCCTACAATAATAACTCCATTTAATGCATCTCCAATTAAGTCTATGCCCTCGCTAAAGGCTCCACCCATTACAAAGAATCCAAATTTGGTATTCTTTGTATTTTTAAATTTATCTATGATTTCATTCTTTTCCTTATCCTTCATAGAATTCTTTTGAATAATGATTTCATAATCTGTATTCGATATAGAATCGATTACCATATTCATATATTGATAGGAGGGAAAGAATACAATATAATTTCCTGGCTTTACACTTGCAATAGAATCTATAGTTTCTATGATTTCATCAAGAGTATTGATTCTATTTTTATATTTCGTAGATATTTTATTATTTATAATGATATCTAAATTCATAGGATCAAAGGGACTTTGTAATTCTATATATTTTCCTTCCCCATGGGTAATTAAATTTGAATGGTATTCTAAAGGATATAGGGTTGCAGAAAAGAATACAATTCCATGCATAGATTCCTTTATTGTCTTTAATATATATTCTGATGCATCTAGGCAATAATATTCTATAGATATAATATCATCATCAAGCTTAATTAGGGTTTTATGGTTTTCACCATAAATATCCGCTACATTTAAAAAGCTTAATATTTTATAATATACCTCTATTGCCTCATCCTTATTCTTTATCTTTTTATTTTCCTTAAAGCATTCATCACATTTATTCGATAAATTCTTTAGGAATACATTAAAATCTAAATCCATTGTATTTTGACAAATTAACGCATTCTCTGTTAATAAATCCATATATTTTTCTAATGCTTCAATGGATTTATTCGCCTCCCCTCTTATACTAGGCTTTAAGCCTGTTAGGCTTCTTCTTAATGATCTTAAATCCTCTGTTGTAATTTTTGCTGAATACATATCCTTAGATCTTTGAATTAAATTATGTGCCTCGTCGACTAAGATTTTAGGATTATAGGTATCATCATCAAAATATCTTATTAAATGTGCATGTGGATCAAATCCATAATTATAATCTGCAATAATTACATCACAAAAATAAGATAAATATAGGGAAAATTCAAATGCACAAATATTATGCTTATTGGCTATTTTTAATATGGTATCCATATCATAAATATCATATTCATCAAAGATTTCTATAGTGGCATCCTTTAGTCTATCAAAATAGCCTAATGCGAATGGACATTCCTCAGGTGTACAGCTTTTACTTCCTTTATTGCATATTTTATTCTTAGCTGTAATATCGATTGTTTTAATCTTTAATCCATTTTTCGATAATAATTTAATTGCATCAAGGGGAGCATTTTTTCCAGATCCCTTCGCTGTTAAATAGAATAATTTATCATTCTTTTTTAACGATTTTAATCCAGAAAACATAGTAGCCATCGTTTTACCTATTCCTGTTGGTGCAATAGCGTATAGAATATCTTCATTATTTAAAGTATCATATACAGCCTTCATTAATTCCTTTTGGCCATGTCTTTTCTCTTTAAAAGGAAATTCCATTTCCTCTATCGTTTTTTCTTTTATACTTTCTGCATGATCCATCATTTTTATGAAGCTAATATATTCTTCTAATACCTTAAAGAAGAAATTTTCTAATTCCTCTTGGCTAATTAAGGAATCAAAGCTTTTGGTTTCATAATCTACAACAGAAATATAGGTTAATCTTACATGCATTAATTCCATATTGTTTTGTATAGAATACAAATAAGCATAAAGCTTTAGCTGAGCTAAATGCTCCTTATGATATTCCTCTGTAATGAAATCTAAATCCTCCGTAGTAGATTTTATTTCTTCTATTATTTTTTCACCATTAATATCTAATACTCCATCAATAAAGCCATGAAGTAGATATTCCTCTTGCATATAAGTAATCTTTTCCTTTATATACACCTCAGCCATAGAATCCTCATTGTATTTACTTTGAAGATAATCATGGCATTTCGTACCCATTCTTAAATCCTTGTTGGAGAAATATTCATTTGTAAGATTACCGCTTGCACAAACAAAATAGGCAAGCTCCTTAATAGCAATTTTGTGCATGAATCGTCACTCCTATAGTTAATTTCTATTATAATAGAAAAATACTTTTTAATCTATAAAGAATACATTATCGCAAACACTTTCATTAAAAGAAAAACACTAAAGCATTTTTGCCTTAGTGTTCCTTTTTACTGTATATTTAAATATTTTTCAATAAAGCATTGGTTCTTTCTTCAAATTCTTCCTTTGAATATACATTAATTTCATAAAGGTGCTTGTATTGTTCAAATCTCTTTTTCTTTTCCTCTGATAAATTTACTATCTTTTCTTCAAAGTTATGTAGAACATCTAAATCTACATTTGATTTTTCTACATTTTCTTCATCAAAATTACGATTTGGAGAATCTTGAATTTTTAATGTCATTTTAGTAGAATTTAATGTTTCTATTCTTCTATCTATTTCTTCAATTAATTTTTCAATTTTTTCTTTTCTTAAAATTTGAGAATCACTTAAACCTACCTTTTTAGCTATATTCTCTATAGAATTTTTTTCTGTCTCTAAGGTCTTTTTTTGTTCTAGTAATTCTGTTTTTAGTGCATATTTTTCTTTTAAGAAATCAGCCTCAACACCATCATTAATCGTTGAATATCTTCTATTTATGAAATCATTAAATTTTTCATCTTCTGTCTTTTTCTCTTCTAGCGTTTCATATTCAAATTGGGAAAAACCAATTATAAAGCAAGCAATAAATTCCGTTAAAAAGAATAAACCAAATATTAAGTTAATTAATACAGCTATGCCTTTTTTTCTCTTTTGTATTAAACTTGTTCTACCAACAAAGCAATAGGCCATCATTGCAATAAATATTACTAAAGATATCCAAAATATAACAGTAAATACCGTTCTACCATATTCATCATTACTAGGAATATTTGCTCCTAAAACGATTAGAAAAACAATTCCTTCAATACCTGCAAGTAAATCCATAATTGCAGTAGCAACTAATGAACCATGATCCTTTAAAATCTCTTTTTTTTCTTCCATATTCTCTCTCCTTTTTTTGCAATTTAATAGTACTCCCCACACACACTTTTGTCAATAAAAATGGAAAAGTCCCACATAGTGGGACTAATTCTTATTCATTTACTTCTGTATTCTCTTGATTGGCATCAAGTACCTCAGTTACTACTTCTTCCGTATTTTCTATTTCTTCTAGTTCTTCATCTTCCTTTTCTACAACGGCAATTGTAGAAATAGCTTGATTGTCACGAATAGAAATTAGTTTAACACCTTGAGTTGCACGCTTTGTTTGAGAAATAGTATCACAGTGCATACGAATGACTACACCTCTATCGGTTGTGATAATTAAGTCATCATCCTCTGTTACACCTGCAAGACAAACTAAATTACCATTCTTTTCGGTTACGTTCATAGTCTTAACACCAGAACCACCTCTACCCTGTAATCTATATTCATCTGCAGCAGTTCTCTTGCCATAACCCTTCTGAGATACAACTAAGATAGAATCCTCTTCGGATTTTACGATAGCACAGCCTACAATTTCATCTTCCTTACCTAGAAGCATACCACGTACACCAGCACCACTTCTACCAATGGATCTAATTTCCTCTGCAGCAAACCTAATTGCCTTACCATTCGATGCACCAAGCACGATAGATTCATTACCCTTAATTAGATATACTCTAAATAACTCATCATCCTCATCTAAGGTAATTGCGATAATACCTGTAGAACGAATATTTGCAAATTCCTTCATTTGTGTTCTCTTTACTGTACCACGCTTTGTAACGAAGAATAGGTATAAATCATCATTAATTTCTTCTACCTGAGTAATCGTTTGAACATGCTCATTCTCCTGTAGTGGTAATAAATTTACAATAGGAGTACCCTTTGCAGTTCGAGAGCCTTCTGGAATATTATAGGCCTTCATAGAATATACTCTACCCTTATTTGTAAAGAACATTAAATAATTGTGAGTAAATGTTGGAATAATCATATTAACATCATCATCGGCATGAGTTTTCATACCAGATACACCAACACCACCTCTAGATTGAGCACGGTATTCGGATTGCTTCATTCTCTTTACATAACCCTTTGTTGTTAATGTAACGATAACATCTTCCTTTTCAATTAAATCCTCATTAGAAATATTTAATGCAGTATTAAGGGCTAGCTCACTTAATCTTTGATCTGCATATTTATTTCTAATTTCTTCCATTTCAGAAATTAATAATTCATTCTTCTTTTCAGGAGATGCTAGAATTTCTCTATATTCATCTGCAGCCTTTAGTAAGCTATCACGCTCTTCTACAAGTTTAGTGTAGTTAAGACCTGAAATTCTTTGAAGCCTCATATCTAGGATAGCCTGTGCTTGGGCATCATCTAAATTGAACCTGTTCATTAATTTTTCTTTTTCTGTACCATCCTTGGTATTTCTAATTAAATGAATAACCTCATCAATATTATCCTGTGCAATTAATAAACCATCTAGAATATGAATTCTATCTAAGGCCTTATCTAAATCGTATTGTGTTCTTCTTGTAATAACATTTAATTGATGCTTTAAATAAACATCTAATGCATCATGTAATGTAATATTTACAGGTCTATTATCTACAATACATACCATATTCATACCATAGGAGGATTGAAGTGGTGTGTATTTATATAGCATATTTAAGATAACCTCTGGGTTTACATCTCTTCTAAGCTCAATGACAATTCTTAAGCCTGCCATAGAGGATTCATCTCTTAAATCGATAATACCATCGATAATCTTATCCTTAGCAACCTCGGCAATTCTTTGAACAATTCTTGTTTTATTAATTCCATAAGGAATCTCTGTAACAACAATTTCAGCCTTACCATTCTCGAATGTATCAATATGAGCCTTAGAACGAATGGTAATCGATCCTAATCCCTTTGTATAAGCATCAATTAAGCCTTCCTTACCTAAAATTAATCCACCTGTAGGGAAATCTGGTCCCTTTACATATTCCATTAATTCTAAGCTTGTTAATTCAGGATTTCTTATTAATGCAATACATCCATCAATAACCTCACCTAAATTGTGTGGTGGAATGTTGGTTGCCATACCTACAGCGATACCTGTTGTACCATTGACAAGTAGGTTTGGAATTCTTGCAGGAAGTAATACGGGCTCAATTTCAGTTGCATCGTAGTTTTCTGCAAAATCTACAGTGTTCTTATCGATATCTCTTAGCATTTCCATAGCTATTTTTGATAATCTAGCCTCAGTATAACGCATGGCTGCAGCACCATCACCATCGATGTTACCAAAGTTACCATGTCCATCAACTAAAGGATATCTATAGCTAAAATCCTGTGCCATACGTACCATAGCTTCATAAATAGATGAGTCACCATGTGGGTGATACTTACCCATTACATCACCGACGATACGAGCAGATTTCTTATGCTGTACATTCGAAAATATTTTAAGCTCATTCATTCCATATAGAATTCTTCTTTGAACGGGCTTTAATCCATCTCTAGCATCAGGTAATGCTCTTGCGATGATAACACTCATCGCATAGTTTAAGAAGGATTTCTTCATTTTAGAATTAACATCTAATAATTCAACGGCATCTTCTTTTCTTTCCTCAAGAGCCTTTTCAAATTCAATATCTTTTTCATTCATAGCCATTTTGACTCACCATCCTTAAATATCCAAGTTGTCTGCAAAATGGGCATTTTCTTGAATGAATACCTTACGTGGATCAACCTCTTCACCCATTAATTCTTCAAATATTCTATCTGCTTCAACAGCATCCTCTAAATGTACTCTTACTAAGGTTCTATATCTTGGGTCCATAGTTGTATCCCATAATTGCTCCGCATCCATTTCACCTAGACCTTTGTATCTTTGTACATCATATTTCTTGCCTTGATATTTTGTCTTCTTTAATGTCTCTAAGTCCTCATCAGAATATACATAATCCATTTGCTTTGCATATTGGATTCTATATAGTGGTGGCTTAGCTACATAAATATATCCAGCCTCAATTAAGCCTTTCATAAAACGATGGAAGAAGGTTAATAATAAAATACAAATATGCTCACCATCGACATCGGCATCGCTCATGATAATAATCTTATGATATCTTGCCTTAGTAATATCAAATTCCTCACCAATACCTGTACCAATAGCACGAATCATGGTTTGAATTTCTTGGTTTTCTAACGCTCTTGCAAGCTGTACCTTTTGAACATTTAAAACCTTACCACGAAGTGGTAGAATTGCTTGATAATTGGAGTTTCTTCCTGATTTTGCAGAACCACCTGCAGAATCTCCCTCGACCAAATACATTTCGCATTTTTCAGGGTCCTTACATCTACAATCTGCAAGCTTAGATGATAGCATTAAATTATCTAAAGGTGATTTTCTTCTTGTTGCTTCTCTTGCCTTTCTTGCGTTAATTCTTGCACGAGATGCAAGTAAGCACTTTTCGATAATTGTCTTTGCATCTGCTGGATGCTCTGCCATATATCTTTCTAGAGTTTCACCCCAAGCCTTTGAAACTAATCCTCTAACCTCAGGGTTACCAAGCTTAGCCTTAGTTTGTCCTTCAAATTCTGGGTTTGGATGCTTAATAGAAATAACCGCAACAATACCCTCTAGAGTATCCTCTCTTGTTAATTCCTCATCCTTCTTTAGCATTTTATTATCGTCTGCATATTTCTTTAATACTCTAGCTAAGGCCATCTTGAAGCCCTCTTCATGATGTCCTCCCTCATGTGTATTAACATTATTTACGAAGGAATAAATTGTCGTATTATAGGATTCATTATATTGCATTGCAATTTCAATAATGACATCTCTTGTAACCTCATTACCCTCACTATTTAATTCCTTATAGGAGCCAATAGAATTATTATAAATAATATCCTTATTTAGAGTTGTCTTTTGACCTGTAAGGAAGGTTACATATTCCTTTACACCACCCTCATAATGATATGTATTGGAGATAATATTGGATGGATCTCTTCTATCCTCAACAGTAATGGTTAAAATACTGTTTAGATATGCAGTTTCCTGCATTCTCTTTCTTATTGTTTCATAATTGAATACAAGAGTTTCATGGAACATTTCATAATCTGGCTTAAATGTAACAATAGTACCTGTATGATCGGATGTATCATGCTCATATAAATCCTCTACAACAAGACCACGCTCAAATCTTTCTGTATATTGCTTACCATTACGCATTACAGTTACTTCTAGCCATTCGGATAATGCATTAACTACAGATGCACCTACACCATGTAATCCACCAGATACCGTGTATGCACCATCATCAAATTTACCACCGGCATGAAGAACTGTAAAAATAGCCTCTAGTGCTGGTCTTTTTGTTTCTGGGTGAATATCAATAGGCATACCACGTCCATCATC
>JAFPIE010000239.1 GCA_017388605.1 Acholeplasmatales bacterium
AAAGGGCAATCTATTTCTTCCATTGAAAACTATACGATGAAAGAAGACTCTATTTATAATATTTCATATAAAAACATTTCAAATGATTATAAGAATGAAATTAAAAAAGATAATTTCCAAATATATTTTTATGGAGAATTATGGGTAGTATATAAAGAATTAATGTAATACAATCTTGAAAGAAAAATATGAAGCCTAGCTGATGTTATAGAAAATATAGAAAAGTGGCGTCCCCCTAAAGTTTGATTAGAGTAAAATCTAGAAAGACTTAGGGGGATTTTTATATGCTTTAAAGAAAAAGATTTAAAGATGAATTTATCTTTTAAAAAATGAATAATAACGCTTTTGTTTCCTTCTAAACCTATTTATTTTTATTGAAAATAAATATGGTTTTTGTTACAATACTTTTGTGAATGTGAGGTGAAGAATATGGAATTTGATATTAAGAAATTAAAGGAACGTCAAACAAAGATTAGAAATTTCTGTATTATTGCCCATATTGATCACGGTAAAACTACCTTATCGGATAGAATTTTAGAGATTTGTGATTCTGTAGAATCAAGAGAAATGCAGGAGCAATTATTAGATTCTATGGAGCTTGAAAGAGAAAGAGGAATTACTATTAAGCTTAATGCAGTTTCCCTAAAATATAAGGCAAATAATGGAATTGAATATGAATTTCATTTAATTGATACCCCAGGTCATGTCGATTTCACCTATGAGGTATCAAGATCCTTAGCGGCTTGTGAGGGTGCAATCTTAGTTGTTGATGCAACCCAGGGTGTAGAAGCACAAACCCTAGCGAATGTGTATTTAGCTTTAGATAATAATTTAGAGATTTTACCATTAATTAATAAAATTGATTTACCAAGTGCTGACCCAGAGCGTGCGAAGCATGAAATTGAGGATGTCATAGGACTTCCTGCCTATGAGGCTGTGTTAGCTTCTGCAAAAACAGGTGTTGGTGTAAGAGATATCTTAGAGCAGGTCGTAAGCTATGTTGCAGCCCCAAGTGGAGATATTTTAGCTCCAACAAAGGCTTTAATCTTTGATAGTGCCTTTGATTCCTATAGAGGAGTAGTTGTCTTAGTTTGCGTAAAAGAGGGTATTATTAAGCGTGGCGATAAGATAAGATTTATGGCAACTGGTGCGGAATATACGGTAGTTGAGCTTGGTGTTAGAACACCAAAGGAATCTCCAAGAGACTATTTAATGGCTGGTGATGTTGGATATCTAACTGCATCCATTAAGGATATCAATTTGGTTCATGTAGGTGATACCGTTACTGTATGTGATAATCCTGCAAGTGTTGCCCTACCAGGCTATAAGCAGATGAATCCTATGGTATTCTGTGGACTATACCCCATTGATTCAAAGCAATACCAGGATTTACATGATGCCTTAGATAAAATGAAATTATCAGATGCATCCTTAGTTTATGAGCCTGAAACCTCTCAAGCCTTAGGCTTTGGCTTTAGAACAGGCTTCCTAGGATTACTTCATATGGATATCGTAAAGGAAAGAATTTCAAGAGAATTTGGTATAGATTTAATCGCAACAGCTCCATCTGTAAATTATCATGTATATTTAACCGATGGTTCTATGGTATCTATCGATAATCCATCTGAGCTTCCTGAGGCTTCCAAATTAGACCGCATTGAAGAACCATTTGTTAAAGCTACAATCATGACTCCAACAGAATACATTGGCGCTGTAATGGATTTATGTCAAAAGAAGCGTGGCTTCTTTATCGATATGCAATATGTAGAAGAAACAAGAGCGGTCATTCATTATAATATGCCACTTTTAGAAATTGTTTATGATTTCTTTGATAAGCTAAAAAGCTATACAAAGGGCTATGCCTCCTTTGATTATGAGCTTGGTGATTATGAAGCATCTAAGCTTGTAAAGATGGATGTTATGCTCAATGGAGATGTCATTGATGCCTTATCCATTATCGTACATAAGGATTTTGCCTATGATAGAGGTAGAATTTTAGTTGAAAAGCTTAAGGAAATTATTCCACGTCAGCAATTTGAGGTACCTGTTCAGGCTGTAATCAACCATAAGGTTATCGCAAGAAGTGATATTACAGCCCTACGTAAGGATGTTTTAGCTAAGTGCTATGGTGGAGATATTTCAAGAAAGAAGAAGCTTCTAGAGAAGCAAAAGGAAGGTAAAAAGAAGATGAAGGCCATTGGTACAGTAGAAGTACCACAGGAGGCATTCTTAGCGATTTTATCTACTGCCTGCATATACCTATCTTCCACATGGAAGCTGGTAACAGATGTAAGGATGAGTGCCTGCCAGAAGAAACTAACAGACGCATTGTTGACATCATCAGCGATGTGAACATGGCTTATTCTGAACATGCTCGCAGGTATTTGGCAGATACTGGACTGCCCAAGGAGAGGACGTATGTAACTGGCAGCCCTATGGCTGAGGTACTGCACAATAATCTCGCTGAGATTGAGGCCAGCGATATCCACGAACGTTTGGGTTTGGAGAAGGGTAAGTATATCCTGCTTTCAGCTCATAGAGAGGAGAACATTGATACTGAAAAGAACTTCCTTTCGTTGTTCAACGCTATCAATAAGATGGCTGAGAAGTATGATATGCCGATTCTTTATAGCTGTCACCCTCGTTCACGTAAGCGTTTGGAGGCTTCTGGATTCCAGCTCGATAAGCGCGTCATTCAGCATGAGCCTCTTGGATTCCATGACTACAACTGCCTCCAGATGAACGCCTTTGCAGT
>JAFPIE010000020.1 GCA_017388605.1 Acholeplasmatales bacterium
CCCAAAATATCGGTTGCAGCATCGATAGAATCTGCAATAGATATAATATCTATAGCAATTCTATATTTTGATTTTGTATTATCAAAATCTATAGGATATCCACCACTTCCGTCATAAAACTTATGATGTCCAATCATAATATCGATATATGGATTAAAATCCGAATCATCCTTCAAGAACACTAAAGCTCTTTTTGGGTGTAGCTTTATACATTCAAATTCATCCTTTGTAAGCCTTCTACCCTGGCAATTAATGACACCAACGGTTAGGCACTTCCCCAAATCATGAAGCATTGCAGCACAGCCTATATAATCTAATATATCAGCGCCCCTTATACCTACATCCTCTAAAGGCTTTAATAGGCTTGGCTTATCCTTCAATATTTTCATAGTGATTTCCTCACTAATTCTTTTTACCATAAGAGAATGAATATAGGTAATAGGCTGTCTTCTTATAATTAATCTTTGGATTAAATCTAGCTTTTCATCTATACCATCCATATAAGGCAGCATACTATTAAATAAATCCGATGAAATATCATCAATATAGGATGTATAATCCTTATAATTCATCAAGGATATATATTTTAATATAGGCTCAGTAACCATCTTTACATAAGCCTTTTTTTCTTTTTTATCCATATTTAAATATGGAATAATCTCCTTTAGGGATGAATTAATATCCATCCAATTACAGAATTCTAATATGGAATCCTCCGTTCCATTAAAGACTAAATTCATATTTAAATATTCATTATTCATTTCCTCTAGTTTCAAGAATAATACATCAATATCATATTTCTTATAATAATAATCTAAAATGATATGCCCAATACGCAAGGTATCTTTATCTAAATCCTTAAATAAATTTAGAGTTCTTTCCACTAAATGAAAATATTCATCTCGATATAGGGCATTCTTATCTAAATATCTAGCAAAGCCATATAAGAAGGCTTCAACAACATAATAGATTTCATCTATAGCATCTTCATTTTCTTCTATATCTATTTTAATAGAATCCTTAAAGCAGAAATCTAATAAATCCTGATAATAATAAACAACATCCTTTTGATATTCTTTAACTACATCTGGTAGTGCACCTGTCAAATTGTAATATGCAATAAAGAATCTAGCCTTTTCAACCTTAGTTAATTCTTTATAATGCTCCTTTAATTCTAAGACCTTCAAAAAGGAATTTTTAACCTTTTCCTTATAGCTAAAATTACCCATTCTTAGATAATATTCCATACATTCGTAGCCATAATTCAAATATAGGAATAATAATCTATGACGATTACCCTCCTTTTCATAATAAGCAATAAGCCTTTCCATAATAGGAATCGTAAAGCCAGAATCATGAATTTCCTCGTCCTTGAATTTTCCAATGTTTTTATATGCAATATCATAAAGAATTGGATCATCCTTATCTAATTCTCTATTAATGAATGCAATGGTATCCATATAGGAATTAAAGATTTCTCTTATTTTTTTACTTCTTTTCTTAAGCATTGAATTCCATTCATCATATTCTAAATCTAAGAATAATAAATCATTTTGCCCTGCAAGATCATATAAAATATCTTTAACCCTTAAAAAGGCAAGATTGAATTCACTATCCATAAAACCACGCTCCTTTTAAAAAGAAACAGGATAAAAATCCTGTTCTTAAGCGGTTTGAGGCTTACCCTTCTTTGCAGTATAGGTAATATCCTGCTTAATGGAATCCATTAACATAGATGCTTCTTCTTCCTCCTCTTCTTCAGTAGGAAGAACAACAGTATCTAATATATCCTGTAAATGATATTCCTTCATTAAATATTTTTTGGTTTGGAAGCCAATTAAAACGGTTAGGGAGGCATTCACTAAGCCTTGTGTAACAGAATCAATTACCGTAGAAACCATAGAGCCTAAAACAGGAACCTTATCTACGACATTCCCCATCTTCTTTACAACTCCAGTTGCGATAGCACCAGTCGCATTGCCTAATCCATACGCAACTAAAGCATCCGCAATTACAGCCTGGTAGCATTTCATAAGCTGAGTGTCCGATGGACGGAAGCCATATAGATAAATTAAATCCTTAATTAAATTCAAATTGTATGTAATAACAAATAATGTATCAATCTTCTCATTTTGAGATAATGCGGTTGTAATACCAACCTTTACTGCGTGATCTCTAATCATCTTATTGGCAGCTGCCTTAACATCTGTTTCATAAACCTCTGTTAGGGCATCCTTTAAGCCCTTATCATCATGAGTTTGACGTGCAATCGCAAGCTTTCCTACATTTGCCTCACTATACCAAATAACTCCTGTAGTCTTAGCCTTTAAATCAATCATTTTATCTGCAATAGATTCTCTTAGCGCTTTATTATATTTCT
The DNA here is from genome assembly GCA_017388605.1 of Acholeplasmatales bacterium. Next base: position 2,381 of record JAFPIE010000020.1, read on the forward strand.
TTGCTTCCTTCGCATTTCTTGAATCTACATTTGTAATAAAAGGCTTAGCCTCATGAATCTTAACTAAAGGTACAATATAAACAAATATAAAGATTAATACGGCAACAGGAATACCTACATATCCTGCAATCTGATGCAAATCAAATAATCTTAATACAATTAAGAATAAGCAAAAGAAGATAATAATACCAATAGCTGCCGCAAAAACAAATAAAAATGTTTTTGCAACCTTCTCATTCACTGGCTTTGAATACTTCTTTTGATATTCTTCAAGGGTAAGCTTACCCTCTTCCTTTTCTACTTTCTCATTTTGCCTTAAGGCAACCTCATTTTTAGGCATATCATCGCATCCCATCGTACGAAATCAAGTTTATTGTATCATATTTTTTAGAAAATATGAAATAAAAAGAAAAAAGCTAGGAAAAACCTAGCTTATCCCCTCAATTGATTTGAAACATCATAGGTACCGGCAATAGGTGGATGCTCCCTATCTGTTACACGACGATTAAACTCCATCTTTTGTCTTCTAGCCTCCTCTGGAAGTAGGCTAAATGCGTAAACTCCATCCTCAACTGTATTATATGATGTCTTAATATCACCAAAATCAATATTTTTGTGATTATTCATGTTCTCAACTAATATTTGCTTATGCTCACCATTATCTATAATTAAAGCCTGAAATGGTGGTTTTACCTCAGGAATTATAACTAAGAATCCTTGGTCTGTTACATAAGATTGGCAACCTTCAACATATACATATTCTTCAACCTGTGGTGCTTCTTCCTCTTGAACTTCTTTTTTCTTTTTGAATCGATCAAAAAGTCCCATATGTAATCACCCCTTTTGAAACTGTATTTCTTCACTAATATTATAACCCAAAATTGTAATGAATGAAAATATTTTTTAATAATTTACTAAAAATTTTCGTAAAATCACAAAAATATTTTATTATTTAGGGCTTGAATATTAGATAAAACGAATTATAACACAGTTTTCTCTTGAAGAAAAGTACATTTTTCATAATTTTGTATTTTAGAAAGCTTCTTTAATTAGCTTATCTTCCTGTGGTAGATAAACATTACCTTCAAATAAGAATAATCTCGTTTCTCGTGTTGTATCGAAAGACTTATAAACACTTATAACTTCTTCAGCGTTAACATCTATCTTATATAGAGTATATTCTTGTCTATTTACAGGTGCACCAAAATATAATATATCATCCTTAACATAGAAGAACATAGCGTGTGGAGTTATACAAGATTCCTCTGCAGGGCTATTATACACATAATCCACTCCATCGATATTTTTTACTACATCTTTTCCTGTAACATAATAATCCTTACCAATTTGTGTGTTTTCTACATCGTTTTTATAAATAGAATATTTGTATTTTGCATTTATCACACCAGCGCCAAAAACATATTCTACTCCAGCAATACTAAAGGTCTTTAAATAGCTCGAAAAGCCATCCACATGAATTGCATCCTTAATTATTGGATTCTTAGGGTCTGTTAAATCTATTTCATATAATGGATCTGTTTGACGATAGGTTACAACATAACAGGTTGTATC
>JAFPIE010000240.1 GCA_017388605.1 Acholeplasmatales bacterium
CAGACTATGGTTGCTCAGGTTGCTGAGGATACTTACCAGGTACAGGTTGTTTCTTGGTATGACAACGAGAACTCTTATACAAGCCAGATGGTTCGTACAATCAAGTATTTCGCTGAATTAAAGTAATAATATTCTGATTAAAATAAGATTAGCCTGAATTCGTTCAGGCTTTTCATTTGCTCTAAAAATGCTATAATATAAGAAATTTGGAGGTTTTTCTATGGATTGGCAATCATTTATCAAAGAAGAAGAAAAAAAGCCTTATTGGGCAAATCTTATGATGGCTGTGAATGATGAATATGAAAAATATACCTGCTATCCAGAATATAAGAATATTTTCCATGCGTTTGATGCAACACCATTAGATAAGGTTAAGGTTGTAATATTAGGTCAGGACCCATACCATGAGCCTAACCAAGCCCATGGGCTTGCTTTTTCCGTATTATGTGATAAATTACCTCCATCCTTAGTAAATATTTATAAAGAGATGGAAAATGATCTTGGTATAAAAATAAACCAGGATGGTAATTTAGATTATTTAGCTAAGCAGGGTGTACTCTTATTAAATACTGTATTAACTGTAAGAGCACATGAGGCTTTTTCTCATAAAAGCTTTGGGTGGACAATATTCACAGATCATGTGATAGAATATCTAGATAGCCTAGATCAGCCTATGGTATTTATTCTTTGGGGTGCACCAAGCCAAAAGAAAAAAGTATTTCTTAAAAATCCAAGGCATTTGGTATTAGAATCTGCCCATCCATCTCCACTTTCTGCATATAGAGGCTTTTTTAACTCTAAACCTTTCAGTAAAGTAAATGATTATTTAAGAAAATCAAATTGTAGTGAAATCATTTGGAATAAATCAAATTTTTAATTAAATTTTATTAGGACTATTGACAAATAGTCCGTTTTTTATTCAAGTAAAATCATGTAAACGATTACAAGAAATTAGAAATCGTTTACCCTTTTCAAATTGTAAAATTTCACGTATAATGAAAGTGAAATGACAGGTTAGTGATTTTAATATTTCTTATTTTACTTGGAGGATTAGAATGGAAGAAAAAATCTTAACACCTCAAGAAGAGGTTGACGAGCTAGTTCAAAAGGGTTTAAAGGCTTTAGATGAATACGCTCATTTTACTCAAGAACAAATTGATTACATCGTTGCAAAGTGTTCTGTTGCTGCACTAGATAAGCATGGTGACTTAGCTAAGGCTGCAATCGAAGAGACTGGCCGTGGTGTATTTGAAGACAAGGCTACTAAGAACTTATTCGCTTGTGAATATGTTACAAACAACATGAAGCGTTTAAAGACTGTTGGTGTTATCCGTGAGGATGATGTTACAGGTATGGTAGAGCTTGCTGAACCAGTTGGTGTTGTTGCAGGTATTACTCCAGTTACAAACCCAACATCTACAGCTATTTTTAAGTCATTAATTTGTATTAAGACTAGAAATCCAATTATCTTTGGTTTCCACCCAAGTGCACAGAAGTGCTCTGTTGAGGCTGCAAAGGTAGTTTATGAGGCTGCAATTGCTGCTGGTGCACCAAAGAACTGTATTCAGTGGATTGAGCATCCATCTATGGATGCAACAACTGCTCTAATGCAGCATCCAGGTGTAGCAACAATCTTAGCTACAGGTGGTAATGCAATGGTTCGTGCCGCATATTCTTGTGGTAAGCCAGCACTAGGTGTAGGTGCAGGTAACGTTCCTGCATACATGGAAAAGACTTGTAATGTTCGTCAGGCAGTTAACGATATCGTAATGTCTAAGGCATTTGATAATGGTATGATCTGTGCTTCTGAGCAATCTGTAATCGTAGATGCTGAAATCTATGAGGAAACTAAGGAAGAGTTCAAGAAGTTTGGTGTATATTTTGCAAATAAGGCAGAAAAGAAAAAACTTGAAGCATTTATGTTTGGTGTAAATACTAAGGAAGATGCTCCAAATGCTAAATTAAATCCAAATATCGTTGGTAAGTATGCAACTTGGATTGCTAAGGAAGCAGGCTTTGAGGTTCCAGCGAATACTGTAATCATCATGGCTGAATGCTCAACTATCGGTGTATCTGAGCCATTAACTAGAGAAAAGCTTTCTCCAGTTTTAGCAATGGTTAAGTCTAACTCTACTCAGGAGGGCTTCGATTTAGCTAAGGCATCTGTATGCTTCAATGGTTTAGGACACAGTGCTGCAATTCATACTGCATCACAGGAATTATGTACTAAATTTGGTGATTATATCCCTGCAATTCGTATAATTTGTAATTCACCTTCTACATTCGGTGGAATTGGTAATGTTTATAACTCATTCATTCCATCTTTAACATTGGGCTGCGGTTCTTATGGTCACAACTCTGTTGCTGGTAACGTAGGTCCATTAAACTTATTAAATATTAAGAAAGTAGGACGTAGAAGAAATAATATGCAGTGGTTTAAGATTCCATCAAAGATTTATTTTGAAAGAGATGCCATCGAATACTTACATCAGATGAAGGAAATGAAGAAGGCATTAATTGTTACAGACCGTTCATTAGTTGAGCTTGGTTATGTACAAAAGATTATTGATCAGTTACAGCTAAGAAGCCCACAGGTTCCATATCAGCTATTCTGTGATGTTGAACCAGATCCATCTATTCAAACTGTATTAAAGGGTGTTGAATTAATGAGATCCTTCGAGCCAGATACAATCATCGCACTTGGTGGTGGATCTTCTATGGATGCTGCAAAGGGTATTTGGTTATTCTATGAGCACCCAGATGTAAACTTCAATGACTTAAAGCAGAAGTTCATGGATATCCGTAAGAGAGCATTCCAGTATCCAGAATTAGGTAAGAAGGCTAAGTTAGTTTGTATTCCTACAACATCTGGTACAGGTTCTGAGGTTACTCCATTCGCTGTTATCACAGATAAGGTTGAGCACAAGAAGTATCCATTAACAGATTACTCCTTAACTCCAACTGTTGCTATCATCGACCCAGCATTCGTTATGAATCTACCTAGATCTATCGCTGCAGATACAGGTATGGACGTATTAACACATGCTTTAGAGGCTTATGTTTCTACACTTGCTTCTGATTATACAGATGGTTTAGCTATTCAGGCTATTAAGCTAGTATTCAAGTATTTAGAGCGTTCTTATAAGAATGGTAAGAATGATCCAGAGGCTAGAGAGAAGATGCACAATGCATCTACACTTGCTGGTATGGCATTCGCTAATGCATTCTTAGGTATGAACCACTCTATGGCTCATAAGGTTGGTGCTGAATTCCATGTTCCTCATGGACGTGCTAACGCAATCCTATTACCTTATACAATTCGTTACAATGGTCAAAAGCCACAGAAGCTTTCTACATGGCCAAAGTACAATTTCTACCGTGCTGATGAAAGATATGCAGAAATCGCTCAGATTTTAGGCTTACCTGCATCTACAGTAGAAGAGGGTGTTGAATCCCTAGCTAAGGCAGTAGGTAACTTAGGTAAGGCAGTTGGTATCAAGATGAACTTCGCATCTCAGGGTATCGATAGAGATACTTGGATGAATGCTGTAGTTAAGCTTTCTTACTTAGCTTACGAGGATCAGTGCTCTCCAGCTAACCCAAGAGTACCTATGGTTGAGGATATGCAGAAGATTTTACGTGATGCATATGACACAACTGAATTCTTAGATAAAGAATAATGAATGATGACTCCTTTAGAAATAAAGGAGTTTTCTTTTCCAAAAATTATGGTAAAATAGGTTGTATTATGGAGGTATATTTATGCTTACAACGAAACAAAAGGTCTATTTAAGAAGTCTAGCTCAAGGCATTAAGCCTGTAGCTCAAATTGGAAAAGAAGGCTTAAGCGATAATTTAATGGAAACTGTGCTTAATTATTTAAAAAAGCATGAGCTTATAAAAATATCTATTTTACAGAATTCTTATGTAACTAAGGAAGAAGCAATTGAATTCTTTAATCAAGAGGAAATAGAATTTGTACAATCCATCGGAAGACAAATCATTTTATATAAGCAAAGTGATGATGCTATAGATCCAATTAAGTTCCCCAAAAAATAATATAATTATTTTTAAGCAACCCAAACAAATTTGGGTTGTTTTCTTTAAATTCAATCTATATTTTGCTATAATAGTAGTACATTTTAGAAAACGGTAGTGTGATAATATGAAACGATTAATTTTAGTTGATGGAAACTCTCTTATGTATAGGGCTTATTATGGAATGAGTGCAGGTGGTACTCCAACGGCAAACTCCAAAGGCTTATTTACCAATGCGATTTATGGATTTGCTCGAATGATGAATAGCTTAATTATGAATCCATATGATGCTATCTTAGTTGCCTTTGATGCCGGAAAGAAAACCTTCCGTCATGATATGATGAAAGATTACAAGGCCGGAAGAGCTCCTATGCCAGATGAATTCCGTATGCAAATTTCCTATATCAAGGAATTCTTAGATATTATGAGAATAAAAAGATGGGAACAGGATTTATATGAGGCCGATGATATCATTGGTACAATGGCTAAAAAGGCATCCGATTTAGGATATCATGTAGATATATATTCCTCCGATAAGGATTTATTACAATTAATTAGTGAAAATACTACAGTTCATATGACGAAAAAGGGCTTTAGTGAGCTTGAGGATTTTACCCCTGAGCATTTCTTAGAGGTTTATGGTATTCCATATACCTCATGGGTAGATTTAAAGGCTTTAATGGGTGATAAAAGTGATAATTTAGCTGGTGTACCAGGAATTGGTGAAAAAACGGGTGTAAAGCTTTTAAATACCTATGGCTCACTTGAGGGAATAATATCCCATAAGGATGAAATAAAGGGCTCTGTAGGAGAAAAGATTAGAGCGAATGTAGATTCTGCATTATTATGCCAAAAAATGGCAACGATTTTAAGAGATTTCCCTATTGGTGTATCTATAGATGAGCTTGACCGCAAGGAAATGGATAAGGATCGATTAATCGAATTCTATACGGAGCTTGAATTTAAATCCCTACTTAAGGAATTAACCTTTGATGCCCCAAAAATCGAACAAAATAAAATAGAATATAAGGCAATAACCAATGGCTCTGATTTATCTGATATATTAGAGGATAATTCCGCTATGATTTTTGAAACCTTCGAATATAATTATCACAAAAGCCCACTTCTAGCGATAGGTATAAAAAATAGTAAGGGTACCTTTGTTGTTGACCCAAATATTATCTTTAATTCCATGGATTTTATGATGTTCTTATCGGATAAAAAGAATCATAAGGCCATCTTTGATTATAAAAGAGCCTATGTACTATCGAAAAGATTAGGCCTTGAGCTATTAGGTGTAGATTTCGATTTATTACTTGCAACCTATATCCTTAATCCATCTGCCGCAAAGGAAGAATTTAAGGGTATTGCTGATTTTTATGGCATTAGTGATTGCTACTACGATGAGGCAATCTATGGTAAGGGTGCAAAGAAATTCATACCAGAAAAGAATGTGATTTATTCTCATGTCGCTAAGAAGGTAAACACCCTATATGCACTTAAATGCGAGGCTATAGAAAGATTAAAGGAAAAGGATCAATATCACCTACTTACAGAAATAGAAATCCCATTATCCCGTGTTTTAGGTAAAATGGAATTCCAGGGTATGATGGTCGATAAGGAAGAATTAAACCGTCAGGAATATGCATTAAATCAGGATATAAATATTCTTGTTGAAAAGATTTATACTCTTGCAAATCATGAATTTAATATATCCTCCCCTAAGCAATTAGGTACGGTATTATTTGATGAGCTAGGATTACCATATCCAAAGAAAAAGGGACAATCCTATTCTACGGATATTGAGGTATTAGAGGCTATTCGGGAGGCAAATCCAATTGTTCCATTAATTATTGAATATAGAGCGAAAACAAAGCTTATGTCCACCTATGTCAGTGGCTTAAGAGAAATGATATATCCTGATGATAAGGTACATACCATCTATCAACAGGCATTAACCCAAACCGGAAGATTATCCTCTATTGAGCCTAATTTACAAAATATTCCTATTCGTACAGAGGAGGGTCATAAGATTAGAAGGATGTTTATACCATCTAACCCTAAGAATAGCTTATATTCCTCGGATTATTCCCAAGTTGAGCTTAGAGTATTAGCTCATATGGCAAATGTAGGAAAATTAAAGGAAGCCTTCTTAAATGGAGAGGATATTCATACAAGAACCGCTCAGGAGGTATTTGGTACAAAGGATGTAACTCCTGAGGAAAGAAGACGTGCTAAGGCAGTTAACTTTGGTATTGTCTATGGTATTAGTGCCTTCGGTCTTGCCCAAGATTTACATATATCTAACGTTATGGCTCAGGATTTTATTAAAAAATATTATGAGGCATATCCTGAAATTAAAACATTTATGGATGAAACTATCGAATTCTGTAAAAATAATGGCTATGTAAAAACCATGAAGAATCGAATTCGTTATATACCAGATATTAATTCCAAAATTTATATGCAAAGAGAATTTGCAAAGCGTACCGCAATGAATGCGCCAATTCAGGGTAGTGCTGCAGATATTATTAAAATTGCTATGGTCAAAATTGATAATGAGCTTGAGGAGATGGGCTTAAGAAGCAAAATGCTCGTACAGGTTCACGACGAATTAGTATTTGAGGTAGAAGCTGGAGAAGAGGATACATTAAAGGAGCTAGTAGAAAGAAACATGGAAAATGCAGTCAAGCTTGATGTACCTCTAATTGTAGATGATTCCTTCGGCAAGAATTGGTATGAGGTAAAATAATGCCAGAGCTACCTGAGGTTGAAACCGTAAGAAGAGTATTAAAAAGCAATTTAGTTCATAAAACCATAGAATCTATCGATGTATTTTATCAAGGTATCCTTGAGGATCCTTTAGAGGATTTTTTAAAGAATACCTTGAATAAAACGATAATCGATATCAAGCGATATGGAAAATATTTAATATTTGAGCTAAACGAAGGCTATATATTATCCCATCTAAGAATGGAGGGTAAATATTATTATTTAGAGAATTCCTTTATGGAGGATAAGCATATTCATGTCGTATTCCATTTTAAGGACAACTCTACCCTTTATTACAAGGATGTTAGAAAATTTGGTAGGATGAAATATATAGATAAGAATATCTATAATGAATTACCACTATCTAAGCTAGGCCCAGATTTAATATTAAATGAGAATATAGATTTAGATGATATATATTATAAAATACATACAAGTAAAAAAGCGATTAAGCCATTATTGCTCGATCAAGAAATTGTTGCAGGGCATGGTAATATCTATGTAGATGAGGTCTTATTTAGTGCAAGAATTAATCCTAAGAAAAAGGGCTATAGAATTACTAAGAGTAACCTTAAGGATATTCTTAAAGAATCCAAAAGGATTTTAACTCTTGCTATAGAGCATAAGGGTACAACGATAAAAAGCTATACATCGAGCTTAGGTGTAGAAGGAGAATACCAAGCTTTTTTACAAGTTCACACAAAAAATATATGTCCTAATTGCAAAATGGCATTAAATCGTGTTAAAATAGATAAAAGAATGACATATTATTGTAAGAACTGTCAGAGGTGATAGAATGAGAAAGGTCATTGGCGTTACTGGTGGCATAGCCTCTGGAAAGAGTAATGTAATATCTATTATAAAACGACAGGGCTTTAAGGTCATTGATTGTGATTTAATCAATCACAATCTTCAAAAAATAAATATGCCTATTTATAATGCAATTAAAGAAGCATTCGGTAGTTCCTACTTTTTAGATAATGGAGAATTAGATAGAAAAAAATTAGGAGAATTAATTTTCCATAATGAGAAGGAAAAGCTAAAGCTCAATTCTATTTCCCATCCCATTATTAAAGAAGAGGTATTAAAGGAAATAAATAAGGCAGATGGAATCGTATTTGTTGATGTACCCCTATTATATGAGTCTAAATTTGATTCCTTGTGTGATAAGGTAATCTGTGTATACCTTAATAGGAAGACGCAAATAGAAAGGCTTATGGAAAGGGATCATATAGATTATTCCTATGCAAAATCAAAAATTGCATCACAAATGGATTTAGATCAAAAAAGGGATTTGGCAGATTATGTAATTGACAGTAAAGGGAGCTTTCAAGAAACAGAACGCCAGGTACTAAAAATATTAGAAATGATTAAAGGAGAATAAATTATGGCAGACATTATTACAAGCGAAAACGCAAAATCCTTAGAACTACAAACTCATTATTACAAGGCAAATTATATGGAGCTTAAGGAGGAATATATGCATATTCTTAATAAGGCTCATTATAAGATTGTTTCTGAAAATGATGATTACTGCGAGGTATATGCTGAAGCACCTCATATGGAGGTTATCGCAAAGATTACTCAGCTTGAGCCTCAAATCCCTGAAACATCTATCGACTTCGAGGTTCATGCAGACTTCGTTGTTGGCGCAGCAAAAAAGGCTACTACCTTCATTAAGGAAGTATTAGAGGGCTTAGAAGCAAAATTCGAATTCAAGGGCGTATCCCTTCATAAGTAGGAGTATTGTGGCCCAGAATTTAGTGGCTAGCACATCAAAATTTCATATTTATTCCAGCTTTAATTTATCCACCGATGATATTAGTGCTTTATCCCTTTTATATGCACCATTAATCGGAAATGATGCATTTACGCTTTATATGGCATTTGCTGCCCTTTTAAATCGTAATAATTTAAAAAGCGAGGAAATTATACATCAGGACCTATTCGATATTTACTCCTTGAAGCCTGTCGATTTTTTAAGATCGAAAAATAAGCTCGAGGGAATAGGTCTTTTACTTACATATGAAAAAGATGGGGACTATATTTATGTGCTATTACCACCCTTATCCCCTAAAAATTTTATAAAAGATGCTGTATATGGCTTATACCTACATTCTAAGGTAAGAAAGGAAGCATATGAGCTTATTAAGAAGCATTTCTTAATTGATAAGCCAGATGTTTTAGGCTATAAGGAAATCACAAAATCCTTTGATGAGGTTTATTCATCAAGGGTAAGCAGTGATGAAACCTTTGAAAAGTTTAGCTACCTATTAGGAAAAAATCCAACAAATTATTTAGAAATCAAAAATGTAACCTTTGATTTTGATAAATTTGCAAAGGAAATCAATGAGGATTACCTAGAAGCAGGTATCGATAGTACATTTAAGGAGCAAATCATTAAATTATCCTTTGTTTATTTATTCAATGAGCATGATATGGCTACTCTATTTATGGATTCTATCAATAAAAATGGCTACTTTGATTATCGTATATTAAAGAAAAAGGCGAATGTTTTATTTGAATATAGAAGAAACATGAATGCACCTAAGCTTGTTGAAAAGGAGGAATTAGATGGTAAGCCATCCGATTTAGTTTCCTTCTTAGATAACGCATCCCCAAGTAGAGTATTACAGATGGTAAATCCTAAATACCCTGCAACATATCTTGCAACGATTAATGAAATCTATAATTCGATTAGCCTTCCAAGAGGCGTAATCAATTGTATGATCATTAAAACCCTAAGAGATAAGGGAGGAGAATTACCTCCAGTTACTTATTTCAATAAGGTTGCTGAATCCTGGATTCAGGATAATATTCTATCGACAAAGGATGCAGTAGTATATATTACTACAACTAAGGAATTAAGACCTTCAAAATCAAAGAAAGATAGTGATTTCTCAAGTCAATCTAAACGTGAAATTGTTTGGAAGGAGGCAAAATAATGGAAAAAATTAAATTACCTGCTGCAGATTTAGAGCAGGTAGATAAATTTGTTGCAAGCGTACAAGAGCTTTTTCCAAAGCATAATGTAAATATTAATAATGTCAATGATTTTGCCTTGATGTATGAGGAAAGAAGACATTGCGCAAGATGCAAGGGCTTAGAATACTGTAAAAACAATGAGATAGGATATTGCCTTTTTGTCAATGATTTAGATGAATTTTCTATTGAGGAATGTAAATACCAAAGGGCAGAAAGACAAAAGAGAAATTCTTTAATTAAAACCTTGTATTTGCCAGATGGCATATTAGATGCAAAGCTTGAATCCTTCGATACAAATTCGGAATCTAGAAAGAAGATTTATGCCCATATTACGGAATATGGCTTAAAAAAGAATGGGGAATCCTTCGATAAAGGATTACTACTTTATGGTTCTTTCTCTAGAGGCAAAACCTATGCTTTAGCTGTTATTGCAAATGAGCTATCGAAAAGAAATGTACCATCCTTACTGATCTATTTTCCTGATTTAGTTTTAGATTTAAAGGGCGCTATAGGAACAAATAGATTTGAAGAGCTAATCAATATGCTTAAGGATATTGAGGTATTAATGCTTGATGATTTGGGTAGTGAAAATATGACACCATGGCTTAGAGATGAAATATTAGGCCCTATCATCAATTACCGTATGATGGC
>JAFPIE010000241.1 GCA_017388605.1 Acholeplasmatales bacterium
AAAAGCATTTAAGATAGATTCAAGTTGGATTAAAAATGTAGCTTCCAATACCTATGATGGTATTGTTTGTAGTAATGTGCTTGATGTAATTCCTTTAGAAACAGCTAAAGAAATACTATTTCATTTCCATAGAATATTAAAAGAAAATTCTAAGGTAATTATAGGATTAAATTATTATATTTCTTTAGAACAAGCAAAAGAAAGTAAGATGGAATTAGTGGATGGACATTATCTATTTATCGATGGTATCTTAAGATTATCTAGCTATTCCGATTTGGAATGGATGGATTTATTTTCCATGTATTTTACAGTAGAAGAATTATCCTATTTTAAATGGGATGGAGAAACTAAGGAAGCTAGAAGATTGTTTGTTTTAAAAAGAAAATAGGTGATTATTATATGTATGATTTATTAGTTGGAGATAATATCATCCTAAGAAAGGCAAAGGAGGATGATTATATATCTATGCTAGAGGAGGTATGGGGAGATCCTGAGGTTTATAGGTGGATGCTTTATACTCCAACCTTTTCTCTAGAGGATGCAAAGGATAGATTAAAAAGAAGCATGGAATATCAAAAGGACCACTTTGCATATTTTGTAGCATTAAAGGATACTAATAAAGCGATTGGTCTTTGTGCAATAAAGGAATATGGAGAAGGCTTATTTGAGGAATCTGGTATTTGTATTGGTAAGAGCTATCATGGAAAGGGCTTTGGAAAGGAAATATTAAAGCTACTTTTGGATTTAGCATTTTATAAGCTTAATGCTATATCCTTTCGCTATGGATATTTTAAGGATAATGTTAAATCGAAGAAGCTTGCAGAATTTTTTAATTTCAAATATCAAGAAACAGAAGAGCTAATAAGACCTTGGGATAAGAAGGCTTTGCTTGTAGATTTATGCATACTAAAAAAAGAGGATTACATCAAGTAATCCACTTTTTCGTTCTTAGAAGCCTAGCTTCATTGTAAAATATTCATTATAAAACCAATAATCCTTGCCAGATCTACCATATTTTACAGGGACCTTTTGACCAAGCTTAATTTCCTTTTCATAATCAATTTCTAAGGATTTAATCTCATTTTTCTTGATGAAGGAAATAGGAATCAATCCTAAAATAAAATCAATATAGGAAGCATTATTTAGATGTCCATTTAAATCACAATTGGAATAATTGGCATCTAGGATTACTGTATTTCTTAATCTAGGTGGAATAAGCTTTCTTGGGAATGGAAGCTCAGAGCCATATGCTTCACTTGGTATATCTATTTGATAATCACTTGCGAAAATATAGTGCCTAGATTTTTTATTAATCAAAGACCATATCGCAACACCTTCAATGGCGATTCCTTCCTTATCTAAGATATTATAATATCTTGGGAATAAAGCTCTTAGGGTTTCTCCAGGCCAAGAGGATAAGGAGATTTCATCATCATATTCTGGTAGCCTATGAATGATATATCTTTGCTTACCAATAACCCATAATAATCCCTTATCTAGGGTCTTTTCCCTTCCCATATTTAATCTTGTGGTATCCGCAATGGATAATTCCTGGCAGAAGGCTAATAGTCTAGATAGCTTAAGCCTTCTATCCGCACCAACATCTATGCTTAATAGCTTTCTTTTTACTGTATACATTTATTTAGCCTTCTCTATTTCATCTAAGACATCCTTTAATGTTTGCATCTTAG
>JAFPIE010000242.1 GCA_017388605.1 Acholeplasmatales bacterium
AGCACCAAGTCTTAAATGACATCTAAATGAGAAGTCTGTACCCATAATATTGTCACCTAATAAGCCAAGCTCTTCAGCCTGCTTAATAGCAATCTTTAAACGTTCAACAGCAATAGGATATTCTGCACGAACATAGAAATAACCATTCTTTGCACCAATAGCGTAACCAGCAATCATCATACCTTCGATAACTGCAATTGGGTTACCTTCAAGAATAGATCTATCCATGAATGCACCTGGATCTCCCTCATCACCATTACATACAACATACTTTTCATCATTCTGCTGTGCGAATGCGAATTGCCACTTTCTACCAGTAGGGAAGCCTCCGCCACCTCTACCTCTAAGTCCAGAATCTAATACTTCCTTAATAACGTCTTCCTGCTTCATCTTTAAAGCACGCTCTAAGCCCTTGAAGGAGCCAACGCCTAAAGTTTCTTCAATCTTTTCTGGATTGATAGTACCACATCCATGTAATGCGATACGTACCTGCTTTTTATAGAATGTAATATCATCCTGCTTAGTGATCTTTTCCTTTGTTTGTGGATCTACATATAGTAATCTTTCAACAATTTCACCACCGATGATATCTTTCTCGATAATTTCCTTTGCATCCTCTACCTTAACCATACGGTATAAAGTATCCTCAGGTAATACCTTAACGAAAGGTCCCTGTGAACAGAAGCCGAAACAACCAACCTTGTTTGCCTCAACCTTATCCTCTAAATGATGCTCAACAATTAATGCCTTTAATGTCTCTAAAATATCATTAGAATTAGAAGATAAACAGCCTGTACCACCACAAACAAGTAGATGACGCTTTCCATCCTCACCACTAAACTTCTTAGAAACACAATCTACGCACTTTAATGATTTCTCATCAAATTCTTCAAAGCTCTTAATCATTAGTTAGCTGCCTCCTGTCTGTAAGAATCAATAATTCCTGCAACCTCGTTTACACTAACCTTAGAGTAAACCTTACCATTAATAGAAACTGCAGGGGCAATACCACATGCACCAATGCAACGTAATGCATCTAGTGTAAATAAACCATCCTCTGTAGTTTGACCTGGCTTGATGTTTAATAGCTCAGAGAACTTATCAATAACCATTTGAGAGCCCTTAACATAACATGCTGTACCTAAACATACACCAATAACATATTTTCCCTTTGGCTCTAAAGAGAAATATGAATAGAAGGTTACAACGCCATAAATTTCTGCAACAGGAATTCCAGTCTTAGCAGAAACAAGCTCTTGTACCTCAAGAGGAATATATCCATATTCCTTCTGGATGTCACTCAATATTAGCATTAATGGAGTCTCTTCGTCTTTGTAACGATCGACAATTTCACAGATTTGCTTTTGAGCAACCATACTTAAACGACCCATATTATACCCCCTATAAAATATATAAATACTTCTTTGCTCATTCGTATTCTATTATATTATATCAAATAATATAAAGTTTAAAAGGGGTTAAATTACGAAAATACAACTCTTTTTTTATGAAATTTTTTAGTTTTTTCATGATTTTAGCATATTTTGTACAATAACACTTTTTCTGTATAGTCCTTTTATAAATACATTTATAAAAGAAAAAAGCACTCCTTTGAGTGCCTTCGATTATCGACGTAATCCTAACTTCTTAATTAATTCCTCATATGCCTTAAGATCCTTGTCTCTAAGATAAGCTAATAAAGCCTTTCTCTGACCGATCTTCTTCATAAGACCACGCTTAGAAGAGAAATCATGAATATGAGTTTGGAAATGCTCATTTAATTCATTAATTTCGTAAGTAAGAATTGCAACCTGAACCTCTGTAGAACCAGTGTCCTTGTCATTCTTGCCATATTCAGCAACTAATTTTGCCTTTACTTCCTTAGTTAAAGCCATTGTTTTTTCCTCCTATTATAATATTCACGATATGCTAAGAGTGGGACGGAGATCCCCGCACCTGGCACACGCACGAAATCATTATATCTAAAATTAGCATCCATTGCAAGAAAAAAATATCATTTTCTTAAAGAAACTAATCTTAAGCACTCCTTTTTATCCTCCATGAGCTGATTTTTAAGAGAATCTACAGATTCAAATTTAATTTCATCTCTTATATGAGCTAAGAATTGAATTTCTATTTCCTCATTATAAATATTAAAATCAACCCCAAAAATATGAACCTCTACTCTTATATCATTTTGAAAATTGAAGGTTGGATTATGCCCTATATTACACATGCCATAATATTCCATACCCTTATAATCTATAGAAACAAAATATACACCATTCTTAGGTAGGAAATATCCTTCATGATGCAAATTCGCAGTAGGGAATCCTATAAGCCTACCCTTCCTAGATCCATATTCAACATAACCTCGAATCGCATAATTCGCACCTAAAAAGCGAGAAGCATCCTCTATATTACCAAAGCTTAATAATTCTTTAATATAGCTTGAGGAAACTCTTAGGTCATCTAGGACATATTTTTCAATTTCGTAAACGGTGAATGAATCCCTTAAATCACTAATTTTTCCTTCTGCCTTATAACCGAAGGTAAAATCATATCCACATACAATAGACTTAATATTTAATCCTTTTAATATAGTAATGAATTCCTTTTTATCATATTTTGCAACGATATCGTTGAATTCAAAAACGATTAAATAAT
>JAFPIE010000243.1 GCA_017388605.1 Acholeplasmatales bacterium
AATTCGTATTATTTTTTAATCTTTTTTACCTCTCTTAGTGACTTATTTACACCACTATTATCCTTTTTCTTTGAATCTTCGTTATCTTCCTTACTCTTATCGTTTTTAAATGCTTTTTCAATATCATTTAATTGCTTAGAATATGTATTCAAGGTTTTATCCATATTAAATAGCTTTTGTGAAATTTGAGTATTATCTGTTTTAATTTGCCTTAAATCATTATTTGTAGTTACATCTAATGCAGTAATTCTATCTGATAAATCAGAAATTGTTTTAGATAGAGAATCAATTTCATCTCGATTATGATGAATTTGATCCTCAATAGAATTAATCTTATCTAATAATGCATTTAAAACCTTTTGTACACTTAATAATTCTTTAATTTCTTCAATAGATAAATCATTAAAATTCATTATTCTTACCTCCGAATAAACGATTATATGTATTTGCTAATAATTCTTTAATTATTGGTTGATTATTCAAATGCTTTAAAGCCTCAGGATGTTCTTCTAATAATCCACTCTCAAGTAAGGAATCAATGTATTCTCTTTTTTCAACCTTTTTGTCCTGCATAATTCTACAAATGGTAACCATATCCTTTTGATTTGTTGCCAAATAGAATTCCATTGCCTCTTGGTAATTTCCCTCATCATATGCTTCATCACCATAGCTAATAAGCTCATCCGATTTTCCATTTGCTCTAGATAATCTTCTTTTTAGCCTTTGTATCTGCATTCTATCTTCTTTTGTTTTAGCAGTAGTTCTTGCCATTAATAAAGGATATAATGCTCTACTATAATCCTTATTATCAATAAATCTACTTGTTTCCTTAATCCATTCCTTACAGGATGCCTTACCATCTAAATAAAGACTTATTTGAGATGCATCAGAAATCACAGGTAGCTTCATCAATAAATTATCTTTAATTTCATCCGTAATATCATTTTCTATAACGATGAAGGTATCTCTTGCTCTTGTACATCCGACATAATATTTATTAAAGAACATTCTACATACTGTAGATTTTTTTGCGTTACCATGAATCATATCTAAGAAGTAATCCTTGGCATTCGATATAATGTCGTATAATACAACCTTATTCCATTCCATACCCTTACATTCATATATTGTAAATATTCTATTCTTAGATATCTTTGGATATTTCGTGATAATACTCTTCTTCGTTTTTTCATCAGGTACTATAATTGCTGCATTCGATAGAATAGCTTTATTTAATGCCTCACCAATAAGACTACTATCGGTTAGGTAGGATGCCCACCTATCGTCTGAGGTAATTTGTGTATTGTTATCAACATCGTAAATTTCATCGGAAATCTTAGTTTCCTCTCTGGTTGAGATGACTCTTGCGAAATTCTCCATGTAATTTCCAATCCACTCAAGTCTCATTCCCTGTAGGGATGCTAAATAATTCTTTAAATATTCATTCGTTCTATATAAGATATTAAGCTCGTTAGATTCCTTAATTTTTGTGTTTTGACCTAATATTTCCTTTAATGCTGTTCTAAGAACAGAATCATCAAATACAGTAGGATTCACAATTTGATGTGGATCACCATAGAAGAAAATATTTAAGGATTCTGCCTTAAGTGATGTAATGATTGCACGAAGCTGTAAGCTCGTTAAATCCTGGACCTCATCAACAATAATATTTTGAATACGATGTAATTTATGTAAAGAGAATGCCTTTAACACCTCTATTGCCCAGTCATTATCATCATATAATTTGTTTTCTTTTGTGTATTCGTAATATCTACTACAAACTCTATAAATATCTTCAATCTCATGCTCCTGAAGGAAGGATTCCTTAGATGTCATTTCAGCCATAAAAGCTTCTTTACTTAAGGTATGATTATAGTTTGGATTATTATTCCAAAGCTTATCTGAGCCCTTAAAAATACCTCTATAGTAAGTATAAATAATTCTTTCTACCGATGGCTTATCCTCAATATGACTAATATCCTTTCTTCTACCAAAGGTATCTCCCTTATCTACATAATAATCCTGATACCATCGAATAAAATCCATTTCATTCGTATCCTTATATTCGCCTTCAAATTTCGTTACAAATCTAAAGAATTCAGGTAATGTATAGCAATAGGATTTAATACCATAGGAATCTATGCATTCCATTGCTTTATCCTTTAATAATTCTTGGAAGGTGACATATGCAATATAAGAATCATTATATTCTTCTGCATGAGTAACTAATTGCCAATATTGGTCAATAGAAATTAAGGTCTTACCAGACCCTGCACAACCATAGACTACAACAGGACCTAGGGTGTAGGATGCAATCTTAAATTGCTGATTTCTAAGCTCAGGGAGTCTTATAGAATCAGAATCCTCATCTAGATTTAAAGTAAATAAATCAAAATCATTCTCAACATATTTCGATGGCTTAATATCATTCATCTTCTCTATATCTTTATCATGATCTGTGACAAACATATAAATATATAAATCATTTCTAGTTTCTTCTCTATCTAAAAAATCCTTACCTTGCCAAAAGCACATACGATATGGTAAATGATTTAAATTATTAATTCTGACCTTATGATTAATGGATTTAAATGGATCATTCATTCTTAAATTCTTTCTTAAGTAAGTTAATAATTCCTTACCACCTAAGGTCTTCATATTATATACAATTCGATTAATTTCAAGCCTTATATCCTTACTAAAGGATCTATATTCCTTTGCTAAGCTTTTTCTTATAAATACTCTTCTGTATTCCGTTAGCTCTAAGGTAGTTTCAGCTTCAAGCCCAATTAAAAAGTCATTAAAGGAATCTATCTTATCCTTAATTAATTCTCTTTCATCAGAGGTTAGCTCTTCTTCATGGTCAAATACATTTTCCTTCGATTGCTGATCTAATTTAGATTCAAAATCTCTACTCGATTGTAGATATAAATCAATTCGATCTTGATTTACTTTTTCAATTCTATCTATATATTTTTCCAATCTATTGAT
>JAFPIE010000244.1 GCA_017388605.1 Acholeplasmatales bacterium
ATTGTCTTTATAAGCCACTATTTGACAGATATTAACATCATTTTTACTTGAATAATTCTTTAATGCATTCATATAAACCTCCTTTATATTTTTGATTAAATCTTAATTAAAAATTATTTTCAATATTATTCTTAAAAATACTTTTATTAGCTTAATCAAAAAGAAAAAAGACCTATTGCTAGGTCTAATCTTTTGCTACATTTTATGTAACTGTATTGCTATGTCTTTCGACAAATGCATTTTAAGGATGGCAGGAATAGCTGGATTCGAACCAGCGCGTGAGGGAGTCAAAGTCCCTTGCCTTACCGCTTGGCTATATTCCTAAATATTAAGGACTGTTTTTGAAGTCCTTAATCATTTTACTAAATTCTTTTCTAATTTGCAAGAGAAATTTTATATTCTTTTACAATACTATCTGCTTTTTCTACAAATTCATCAACCTTATCCCATGATTGAAGCTTAGCTCCAGCCGCTTTTGGATGTCCTCCACCCTCATATTCCTGGGCTAATTGGTTGATAATTGGGCCTCTAGATCTTAATCTAATACGAATCTCTCCTGGATACTCAATAAATAAGCACCATGCAGGACAACCTTCAATTGTAGAAATAGTTGAAACTAATGCTGCCGCATTCTCATCAGATACACCAAAGGATTCGATGGTTTCTCTATTTAATGAAACATAGGCAAATCCATTTTCTGACATTTTGAAATTAGATAATACCCATCCTTTTAGCTTTAATGTTTCTAGAGTTTCTACAGATAAATTATTATCAATATAACCTAAATCTACACCAAAATCCACTAGAGTTGCTGCAGCAATAAATGTTCTAGATGTTACTGAATCAAATTTAAATCTACCTGTATCTGTATTAATACCTACATATAATGCAGTTGCAGCTTCCTTATTAAGCTTTAGCTCATCTTTGAAATTTAAATATAATTCTGTAATAATTTGAGCACATGCAGGAGCTGTTGTATCTACATATACTAAATCTCCATATGGCTCTACATTAGGGTGGTGATCAATCTTAATAACATATGCCGATTTTTCAAAACATCTATTATCAGATAATCTTTGGGAATTACCACAATCTAGACAAATAGATAGTGCACCATCAAATAAAGCATCATCTACTAAAGTAGGTCTACCTACGAATGCTACATATTCAGAAACATCACCAGTAACATATACTTCCTTTTCTGGATATGATTCCTTTAGCATGTAATAAAGACCATATTGTGAACCAATACAATCGCCATCAGGTCTTGAGTGACCGTGAATAATAATTCTTTTAAATTCTTTAATTTTGTTTAATATTTCTTGCATAATACCTCCTAGCTAGGCCATACACGCCGTTTTATCTTTTCTACTCCTTCATCTGTTTCCTTGTAGAAAGGACCACTTGCTTTAGCCTTAACCTTACCATTTACTACATATATTTCCTCATTAAACCATGTAGTATTCTTTAATAATATTAAATTGTTTGTTGCAGAAATACCTACTAATTCTCCATTAGATGAAATAATTACATTACCATTCATAGAAACATTCTTTTCATTTTCTTGGTCAAATAATGTAGTTACATATACTCTTTTAGTATATTTAGCAATACGATCAATGAATTCCTGAGTTGGGAATATTGTATCGTTAGCTACTGTATACTC